>DATICC010000488.1:0-13029 GCA_035457045.1 Woeseiaceae bacterium
GGCCCTGCGCGACGCATCTGCGCACATCCCGGTCCTTTACGAGCGCAACATGAGCCTCGGGATAGCCGTGATGCAGGGACTGGTTCGGCAGGCAGCGTCGGCACTCGGCGTTGGTTTCCGTGCGTCAATTGCGGAAACGCACCACCGTCACAAGCGCGATGCGCCGTCGGGAACGGCGCTGCAGCTCGGCGAGGTCCTGGCAGCGGGACGCGGCCAAGCGTTCGATTCGGTCTATTACTATGACCAGGACGGAACGCAGGGACCGCCAGCCGCCGGCAATATCGTGTATTCCGTGACCCGGCAGGGCGAGAATCCCGGTGAGCACAGCGTCATATTTGCCAGCGACAACGAGGTCCTCGAACTGACGCACCGGGTGACCAATCGCCGGGTGTTCGCCCAGGGCGCACTCCGGGCGGCCGCCTGGCTGGTCAGCCAGCCGGCTGGCTACTACAGCCTCAGCGATTTGGTCGTCTGATTCCGGCTGGCGCCACCGGCATCGCTTGAGTAAACTACGTCGGGCCGCCGGACAGCCGGTGTCGCCTGAAGCGGAAGACTGAAGTCCTTCCGCTTTTGCGCATCTGGAGTACGGGATTGACGAAAATCGACAGTAGTTTGCTGCCAGCACCTGACGGGCTCGACCGTTGACTACTCCCGCAATACTCGCACTCGAGGACGGCACCGTATTTCACGGCATCTCCGTAGGCAAGGAAGGCAAGACGATCGGCGAGGTCGTCTTCAATACCGCAATGACCGGCTACCAGGAGATTCTGACAGACCCGTCTTATTGCCGGCAGATCGTCACGCTGACCTATCCGCACATCGGCAATACCGGTACCAACAGCCAGGACATGGAGTCGTCGCGCGTCCATGCGTCGGGCCTGGTGATCCGCGACCGCTCCATGCTGACGAGCAGCTGGCGATCGGAGCGGAGCTTTTCGGAGTTTCTGGTTGCTGGCAAGACCGTGGCCATTGCAGACATCGATACGCGAAAGCTGACGCGCATACTGAGGGAGAAGGGCGCACAGTCCGGCTGCATCATGACCGGCGAGGTCGATCCTTCGATTGCCGTACAGCATGCGCGGAAGTTTCCCGGCATCGCAGGCATGGATCTGGCGAAGATCGTGACCACCGATCGCTCCTACCAGTGGTGTCACGGCAGTGAATTCGGCCGCCGGCCGAGAATACTCAGCCGGCGTATCGCTCCGTATCATGTGGTTGCCTACGATTTCGGCATCAAGCGCAATATCCTCCGGCTGCTCTCGGATCTCGATTGCCGTATGACAGTCGTGCCGGCAAAAACCCCGGCGTCGCAAGTGCTCGGCATGGCACCGGACGGTGTGTTCCTGTCAAACGGGCCGGGCGATCCGGAACCCTGCGACTACGCGATCACCGCGATCAGGGACATACTCGAGGCCGACTTGCCGGTCTTCGGCATCTGCCTCGGTCACCAGTTGCTTGGACTCGCGGCCGGCGCAAAGACGGTCAAGATGAAATTTGGTCACCACGGCGCGAATCATCCGGTGCAGGATCTGCAGACCGGCAAGGTCCTGATCACGAGCCAGAACCACGGCTTCGCGGTGGACGAAGCAACGCTGCCGAAAAATGTCGTGGCGACTCATCGTTCCCTGTTTGACGGCAGCCTGCAGGGAATGGCCTACACCGACAAACCGGCATTCAGTTTCCAGGGCCACCCGGAAGCGAGCCCCGGTCCGCAGGACCTTGCGCCCATGTTCGAGCGTTTTATCAAGGCCATGGACGTATTGAAGCGCAGTCATACGAGGACGGCACTTTCATTTTAATTAATATTGATATAACAAAGTCTTACAAGATATTTGTAATGTATTTTATTTCATCGGATCCAGCCCGTTCCTGTGCTGCCCCGTAAGCCCAGACCATGCCAAAACGCAAAGACATCGACAGCGTACTGATCATCGGCGCAGGCCCGATCGTGATCGGTCAGGCCTGCGAGTTTGACTACTCGGGTGCCCAGGCCTGCAAAGCGCTGAAGGCCGAGGGCTACCGGGTGATCCTGGTCAACTCCAATCCGGCGACCATCATGACGGACCCTGAGACGGCCGATGCGATTTACATAGAGCCGGTGCACTGGACAGTGCTCGAACGGGTGATTGCGCGTGAGAGGCCGGACGTCTTGCTGCCGACGATGGGCGGGCAGACCGCGCTGAATTGTGCCCTCGACCTGGTGCGCGAGGGCGTGCTGGAAAAATACAAGGTCGAGTTGATCGGTGCGTCGCGCGAGGCCATTGATATGGCCGAGGATCGCGAGTTGTTTCGCAAGGCAATGCAGGAAATCGGGCTCGATGTTGCAAAAGCAGAAATCGCGCACACGCTGGAAGAGGCACTGCAGAAGCAGCCGAGCATAGGGTTTCCCACGATCATCCGGCCGTCGTTCACCCTGGGCGGCACAGGCGGCGGTGTTGCCTACAATCGCGACGAATTCGAGCAGATCGTGTCACACGGACTCGAAATGTCGCCGACCAGCGAAGTGTTGCTCGAGGAGTCCGTGCTGGGCTGGAAAGAGTTCGAGATGGAAGTTGTCCGGGATCGCAATGACAACTGCATCATTGTTTGCTCCATTGAGAATTTCGATCCCATGGGCGTGCACACCGGTGATTCGATTACGGTTGCCCCCGCACAGACGTTGACTGACAAGGAATACCAGCGCATGCGCAATGCGTCGATCGACGTGTTGCGAAAGATCGGCGTTGAAACCGGCGGTTCGAACGTCCAGTTTGCAGTCAATCCGGAAGATGGCCGCCTGCTGGTGATCGAGATGAATCCGCGTGTGTCGCGGTCCTCGGCGCTGGCATCCAAGGCAACCGGGTTTCCGATCGCCAAGGTCGCGGCAAAGCTCGCAATCGGCTATACGCTGGACGAATTGCGAAATGACATCACCGGCGGTGTGACACCGGCTTCGTTCGAGCCCACCATCGATTATGTCGTCACCAAGATTCCACGTTTCACCTTCGAGAAATTTCCTGGCGCCAATCCGCGCCTGACCACACAAATGAAGTCCGTCGGCGAAGTGATGGCGATAGGGCGTACTTTCCAGGAGTCATTGCAGAAGGCGTTGCGCGGGCTGGAAACCGGAATATGCGGCCTGGATGAGCGTTGCAGCGCGCCCGACAGCGATGAGACCCGCGACCAATTGCGTCATGAACTGCGGGTGCCTGGCGCAGAGCGCATATTGTATGTGGCGGATGCGATGCGGCACGGTTTCTCGGCATCCGACGTTGCGAAGTTGTCGCATATCGATCCCTGGTTTTTGGCGCAAATCGAGGACCTCGTTGCCGAGGAAGCAAGAATCGTCAGGGAAGGGCTGGAGTCGCTGGAGGCCGTCCGGCTGCGTCAACTCAAACGGAAGGGATTCTCCGATGCGCGAATAGCCAGGTTGTTGCAACGTGACGAAGCTGCAATACGTCAGAAGCGCATCAAGCTGGGCATCAGGCCGGTATTCAAACGGGTCGATACCTGCGCCGCGGAATTTGCGACGACCACGGCGTACCTGTACTCGACATATGAAGAAGAGTGTGAGGCACTGCCTTCGGATAGGCAAAAGATCATGATTCTCGGCGGCGGCCCGAATCGCATCGGCCAGGGCATCGAATTCGACTATTGCTGCGTCCATGCGTCACTCGCTCTGAAGGAAGCGGGCTACGAAAGCATCATGGTGAACTGCAATCCGGAAACCGTATCGACCGACTACGATATTTCGGACAGGTTGTATTTCGAGTCGCTGACTTTCGAAGACGTAATGGAAGTCATAGACAAGGAAAAACCGAAAGGCGTCATCGTGCAGTACGGCGGCCAGACGCCGCTGAAGCTTGCAAGAGACCTGGAGGCGGCAGGTGCTCCGATCATCGGTACGTCCCCGGACTCCATCGATCTCGCCGAGGATCGCGAGCGGTTCCAGAAACTCGTCGACAAACTCGGACTGCGGCAGCCGCCGAATCGCACAGTGCGCAACTCCCGCGAGGCGCTGGCGCTCGGGGCGGAAGTCGGGTATCCGCTGGTGGTGAGGCCGTCCTACGTGCTGGGCGGACGGGCAATGGAGGTGGTGCACAGCCCGGATGACCTCGAAGCCTATATGGAGGCGGCAATACACGTGTCGAATTCGAGCCCTGTATTGCTGGACCGCTTTCTCGACCGGGCCACCGAAGTGGACGTCGACGCGATTTGCGACGGCGAACGCGTGCTGATCGGCGGCATCATGGAACACATCGAACAGGCGGGTGTGCATTCCGGAGATTCCGGCTGTTCGTTGCCGCCATTCAGCCTCGGGCCGGACGTTCAGAAAGCTCTCGCCGAGCAAGTGGTCAGCCTGGCCAAAGGGCTCAAGGTCGTGGGTCTCATGAATACCCAGTTTGCGATTCAGAACAACGTGATCTACCTGCTCGAGGTCAATCCACGGGCGTCCCGTACCGTGCCTTTCGTGTCGAAGGCGATCGGGGTGCCGCTGGCCAAGATTGCGGCACGCGTGATGGTCGGCGAGTCACTTGCGAGTCAGGGCGTGGTCAATCAGCGTGTGCCGCCGTACTATTCGGTGAAGGAAGCGGTCTTTCCTTTCATCAAGTTTGCGGGAGCCGATCCGATTCTGGGTCCCGAGATGAAATCGACCGGCGAAGTCATGGGTGTCGGTCGCTCTTTCGGCGAGGCATATGCCAAGGCACAACTGGCTTCCGGCGTCGTACTGCCGAGGCAAGGGGTTGCACTGCTCAGCGTTCGCGACCGCGACAAGCCCGGCGCAGTCGAACTGGCCAGGGTGTTGATCGATCGTGGATTCGACCTCGTGGCGACCCACGGCACGGCACAGGAGCTGGTCAAGGCCGGCATTGACTGCCGGAGGGCCAACAAGGTACGCGAGGGCCGGCCGCATATCGTGGACATGATCAAGAATGGAGAAATTGCACTGATTGTGAATACGACCGAGGGCAAACAGGCTGTTCGCGAATCTCAGTCGATTCGCGCCGAAGCCGTGCGTCGATACGTCACCTATTACACGACCCTGGATGCGGCACTGGCGACATGCACCGCGATAGAGCACCTCGATGACAGTGAAGTCAATCGGTTGCAGGACCTGCACCAGGAGGTGGCCGCGTGAAAAAAGTGCCAATGACCGTGCGCGGCGCGGAACTGTTGCGGGACGAACTGAAGAATCTGAAATCGGTGGAGAGGCCTCGCATCATCCAGGCCATCGCTGAGGCACGCGGGCACGGTGATCTGAAGGAGAATGCGGAGTACCACGCTGCCAAGGAACAGCAGGGATTCATCGAAGGCCGTATCAAGGAAATCGAGGCCAAGCTTTCCAATACCCAGATCATCGACGTGACGGCTATCGATGCGAAGGGCAAGGTCGTATTCGGTTCTACCGTGTCGCTGCTGGACTTGCAGAACGAGTCGGAGATTTCGTATCGGATCGTCGGAGAAGATGAAGCCGATATCAAGACGGGTTTGATCTCGTTTACTTCGCCCATTGCCCGCGCATTGATCGGCAAAAACGAGGGCGATGAGGTCGCCTTTTCGGCGCCGGGCGGCGACAAGCAGTACGAGATTGTCGAGGTACGTTACGAGTAACGTTGGCGCCGGTCAGGCCGGCGGCAACGCGATGCGCGGCTTTTCGGCATCAGGCCGGTACAGGAGTGCCACATTGCCGATGCGGGTAACCAGGCTGGCGGACCCGCGGATGCACAGGTCTCCGATAAGTCTGTCACGGTCGTTTCGATCGGCTGCCCGGATGCGGACCTTGATCAGTTCGTGATGCCGGATCGTCGAGTCGAATTCTTTGAGCAATGCCTCAGAAAGTCCGGCATCACCGACAGTGATGACGGGTTTCAGACCGTGGCCGCGACCTCTCAGGAGCTTCTTTTGTGCTTCAGAAAGTTTCATTGCTACAAATTGTAACAGCCTGGGACGTCGGCTGGTTCGGGTCCGTACAATGAGCAAACCGAAAGGCAGCAGCAGTGGATGGAGAGCCCGCCAGGAGCGAGACCCCTATGTGAAGATGGCGAGGCGTGATGGCTGGCGCTCGCGTGCGGTGTACAAGCTGGAGCAGATCCTGGAGAAGGAACGGTTGCTGAGGCCCGGGATGGTCTGCGTCGACCTTGGCGCGGCGCCCGGCGGCTGGAGCCAGTATCTTGCCCACAGGTTGAAGGGTCGGGGCAGGGTACTGGCACTCGATGTATTGCCGATGGATGCCGTGGCAGGCGTTGAGTTCATCCAGGGTGACTTTACAGAAGACGCTGTGCTGGCCGAACTCATGCGGTGGCTGGGGGAGGACCGGGCAGACCTTGTTTTGAGTGACATGGCACCCAATATCAGCGGCAACAAGGCCGTTGACCAGCCAAGGGCCATGTACCTGGCGGAACTGGCACTGGACTTTGCGCAAAAAGTGCTGAGAAAGAAGGGCGCTTTTGTGTGCAAACTGTTTCAGGGCCAGGGCACCGATGCAGTTGTGGCTGCCGCTCGCGCGGCGTTCGAGCAGGTGAAAACGATCAAGCCTGCAGCATCGCGAGCCGGCAGCAGTGAGATTTACCTGGTAGCCAGAAACTATCGGTTGTAGTACTGTCTAATTCTTAGACGCAGTCTAAGCGATTGCGGGAGAGCACTTTCCACCGTGAATGATTTAACCAAGAACATCCTCGTATTTGTCGTCATCATCGTCGTGCTGCTGTCCGTTGTGCAGGGACTTAGCGGTGTCAGCGGCGCTGCGCCCGAGCGGCAGGATTACTCGGAGTTTCTCCGTGAGGTCAAATCCGGAAACGTTCAACGAGTCGAGTTCGACGACGGCGGGAAAATCAGCTACGGCAACCGGACTCCGCTCGAGTTCTACACAATCAGCCCGGAAACGGATAACAACACGCTTATCGGCATCCTCGAGGACAACGGCGTGCAGTTCACTGCACAGGAACCGGAATCCCAAAGCCTGATCGGCCAGCTCCTGATCAGCTCCTTCCCCATCCTGCTTCTGATCGGTGTCTGGATCTATTTCATGCGGCAGATGCAGGGCGGTGGCGGCGGTCGCGGCGCCATGTCATTTGGCAAGAGCAAGGCCAGGCTCCTCGGTGAGGATCAGGTCGGCGTGTCTTTCGCGGACGTGGCCGGTGTCGAAGAAGCCAAGGCGGAAGTGGCGGAGATCGTCGACTTCCTGAAGGATCCGAGCAAATTCCAGCGGCTCGGCGGAAAGATTCCGAAGGGAGTGCTGATGGTGGGTCCTCCCGGAACCGGCAAGACTCTCCTTGCAAAGGCGATCGCCGGTGAAGCGAAAGTTCCTTTCTTCACGATTTCCGGATCCGACTTCGTCGAGATGTTCGTCGGTGTCGGCGCATCGCGCGTGCGCGACATGTTCGACCAGGCAAAGAAGCAGGCGCCGTGCATCATCTTCATCGATGAACTCGACGCCGTCGGGCGGCACCGCGGCGCCGGGCTAGGCGGTGGTCACGACGAGCGTGAACAAACCTTGAACCAGATGCTGGTCGAGATGGATGGCTTCGAAGGCAGCGAAGGGATAATTGTCATCGCAGCGACCAATCGCCCCGACGTTCTGGATCCGGCGTTGCTTCGTCCGGGCCGGTTCGACCGCCAGGTTGTCGTGCCTTTGCCGGACATACGCGGACGCGAACAGATCCTGAAGGTGCATATGCGCAAGGTGCCGCTGGACGAAGACGTGCAGCCGGGCGTAATCGCTCGCGGCACGCCTGGATTCTCCGGCGCCGATCTCGCCAACCTCGTCAACGAGGCGGCCCTTTTTGCCGCGCGTGCGAACAAGCGCGTCGTCAGCATGGAGGAATTCGAAAAGGCCAAGGACAAGATCATGATGGGAACGGAACGGCGTTCCATGGTCATGAGTGAAAAAGAAAAACTGAATACCGCCTACCATGAGGCAGGCCATGCCATCGTTGGTTACTGCGTACCGAGCCACGACCCGGTATACAAGGTGACCATCATTCCGCGCGGCCGGGCGCTCGGCGTTACCATGTATCTGCCGGAAGAGGACAAGTACAGCATTTCCAAGGAAACGCTGGAAAGCAACATCTCGACACTGTTCGGCGGTCGCATCGCCGAGGAAATGACGCTCGGACCCAACGGTGTCACGACCGGCGCATCGAACGACATCGAACGGGCGACCGAGATCGCACGCAACATGGTTACCAAGTGGGGCCTGTCCGAACGGCTTGGTCCACTCACCTACATCGAAGACGACGGCGAAGTATTCCTTGGCCGTTCGGTTACCCAGCACAAACAGGTGTCCGACGTGACGGTGCACACCATCGATGAGGAAGTGCGAACAATCATCGATCGCAACTATGAGCGTGCCCGATCGATCCTCAAGGAGCATGCCGGCAAGTTGCAGGTCATGGCCAAAGCATTGATGAAGTATGAAACGATCGATCAGGCGCAAATCAAGGACATCATGGAAGGACGTGAACCGCGGCCGCCCGAGGATTGGGAAGACCCGGATGACAGCCTGACCCGAAAGAGCGGCAAGAAAGCGCCGGCGTCCGACGGGCCGGTGCCGATAGGCGGCCCTGCAAGCGAACACTAGCGGCCGAATCGCAGAGCCGAATCGCAAATTTGAATCTCTGAAACGGCAGCCTTCGGGCTGCCGTTTTGGCTCAGGGAACAGGCAATGCAATTGCGTCTTGGAGCTCGGACACTCGATCTCGGCCAGCCCGGGGTCATGGGCATACTGAACGTAACGCCCGACTCCTTTTCCGATGGGGGCCGTTTTCTCGATCGCGATGCCGCCATACGCCAGGCGGAGGCCATGCTGGCCGCCGGGGCATCGATCATCGACGTGGGCGGCGAGTCAACCCGGCCGGGGGCGGCGAGCGTGCCAGCCGGGCAGGAAGCAGACCGGGTCATCCCGGTGATAGAGGCTATCGCGGTGCGACTCGACGTTGCGATATCCGTCGATACGAGCAAGCCGGCCGTAATGCGGGCCGCGGTCGCGGCCGGCGCCACCCTGATCAATGACATTTATGCCCTGCGTCAGCACGGCGCCCTCGAAGCCGTGGCTGAAATGGACGTCGCCGTCTGCCTGATGCACATGCAGGGGACGCCGGCGACCATGCAGGTGAACCCGCAGTATCGGCACATTCCCGGGGACATAATCGAGTTTCTGCGAGGCCGGATGGCGGCCTGCCAGCAGGCCGGCATAGATCCCGCGCGGCTACTGGTCGACCCGGGTTTCGGCTTTGGCAAGAACGACCGCCAGAATCTGGAATTGCTGCATAATCTCCGCCAGGTGAGCCAACTCGGAGTGCCGTTGCTGGCCGGCTTGTCGCGCAAGCGCCTGTTGGGCAGTCTGACCGGAAGATCGACGGATCAGCGCGTATTTGCCGGCGTGGCGGCAGCGGTAATGGCCGTGGAGCGTGGCGCGCGGATCATACGCACTCACGATGTGGCAGAGACGATCGACGCGCTGCGGGTTACGCAGGCAGTCATGGAGGCAGGACAGGAGCATGGCTAGGCATTATTTCGGCACAGATGGCGTACGTGGCACGGTCGGCAAGGACCCGATGAGCGCCGATTTTGCCTTGCGGCTGGCCAGCGCGGCGGCACAGGTTCTCGTACCGACCGGGGGCACGGTGCTGATCGGCAAGGACACCCGCTTGTCCGGCTACATGTTCGAGTCCGCGCTCGAGGCAGGATTCGTGGCGGCCGGTGCCGATGTGCTGCTGCTCGGCCCGCTGCCGACGCCCGGCATTGCATTCCTGACGCAGGAATTCGCCGCCAACCTCGGCGTCGTCATCAGCGCCTCGCACAATCCTTACCAGGATAATGGCATCAAATTTTTCGACGGCAGCGGTGCCAAGCTCTCGGACGAGGTCGAGGCGGAGATCGAGCAAGTGCTGCAGCAACCAGCAATCACGCTGGAATCGCAGAAACTGGGCAAAGCCCGGCGCATCGATTCGGCGCGGGTTCGTTACCAGGAATTCTGCGCTGCGACTTTCCCGGGTGACCTGAACCTCGACGGAGTCAAGGTAGTTTTCGATGGCGCCAATGGTGCCGGGTACAAGGTCGGTCCGCGTACGCTCAGCCAGCTCGGTGCGGAGGTAATTCCCATCGGATGTTCGCCGAACGGCCGCAACATCAACGCCGGTTGCGGCTCGACTCAGCCGGAATTGCTGCAGGCAACCGTTCCTGCGGTCAAGGCCGACGTCGGTATTGCCCTGGACGGCGACGGCGACCGGGTCGTCATGGTCGACGAGGCGGGCCGCGCCGTGGATGGAGATCAGCTGCTTTACGTGCTGGCGACGGCGCGGAAGGCTGCTGGCACGCTGAAAGGCCCGGTGGTAGGTACTGTGATGAGTAACCTGGGACTCGAACATGCCTTGCGCAGGCAGGGCATCGACTTTCGGCGGGCCGACGTAGGCGATCGTTACGTGCTGGAGATGTTGCGAGCTACCGGCGGCACGATTGGCGGGGAAACGTCCGGACACGTCATTTGCCTTGACCAAACCACGACAGGCGACGGCCTGGTCGCGGCACTTCAGGTACTGGCGGTCATGAAACGTACGGGCAAGCCCTTGTCGCAACTCGTCGAGGGCATGTCTCGCTACCCGCAAAACCTGCTGAACGTCCGTACCCGCACGCGGCTGGACATCAAGGGCATCCCAGCCATCCGGGATGCCGTGCAACTGGCCGAAAGCGAGCTCGCCGAATCGGGACGTGTGCTGCTTCGGGCCTCCGGTACCGAGTCGGTGATCCGGGTCATGGTCGAAGGCGAAAACGAGCAGCAGGTGCAGCTCCTGGCCCGGCGACTGGCCGCCGTTGTCGAAAAAGCGGCCGGCTGAAATCCGGGCGCCCGGGGGTCATCTGGCGGGATTCCGCGTTGATTTGCCGTGTGTGCCCCGGTATCCTTGCGCGCCTTTTGAATTGACCATGAACTGGGTGGGCTATGCGCGGATACCTGGTCGCAGGCAACTGGAAAATGAACGGCCAAGGCGCCGCGAATACCAAGCTGACCCGCAGCATCCTCGAAGGTTGGGGCGCTGGCGCGACGCAGGTACGGCTGCTGATTTGCCCGCCGTACCCGTACCTCCGGGAACTGGGCCGATTGCTGGAAGGAAGTGGCGTGGCACTCGGCGCGCAGAACCTCTCGCAACACGCGTCCGGGGCCTACACCGGGGAGGTGTCAGCGGCGATGCTGAAGGATGTCGGCTGTGAGTTCGTCATTGTCGGTCACTCGGAACGCCGCGCCATGATGAGTGAGACGAGTGCCGTCGTCGCGGACAAGTTTGCTGCCGCATTGGGTGCCGGGTTGCGGCCCATCCTTTGCGTTGGAGAGACGCTCGCCGAAAGGGAAGCGAAACAAACTGAAACGGTCATCGATGAGCAACTTTCGGCGGTGCTCAAGCGGACCGGGATCGATGCGTTCTCGACCGCGGTGATTGCTTACGAGCCGGTATGGGCAATCGGCACCGGGCGCACGGCCAGCCCGCAGCAAGCACAGGACGTGCACCTGCACATCCGCGGCAGGCTGAAGGCGCAAAGTAGCCGCATTGCCCAGAGGATGCAGATTTTGTACGGCGGCAGTGTCAAAGGGGACAATGCTGGCGGGCTCTTTGCCGAGCCGGACATCGATGGCGGGTTGATAGGCGGCGCTTCCCTTAAGGCCGATGATTTCCTGGCGATTGCAGCTGCAGCGGCGTCGTCCGACTGAGGAAGATATGAGCAATATTCAGACAGCACTACTGATCGTGCACACCTTGATTGCACTGGCGATAATTGCGCTGGTGCTGTTGCAACGTGGAAAAGGAGCGGAGGCGGGCGCAGCTTTCGGTGCCGGTGCATCGGGAACGGTGTTTGGCGCTCGTGGGTCCACCAACTTCTTCTCGCGGACGACGGCGATCCTCGCAACGCTGTTTTTTGCCAGCAGCCTCGCGCTCGCCTATATGAGCAGCCAGGAGCCGGATGCCGGCCCAGCGAGCATCATCGAATCGGCTGTGCCCGTCGAGGAGGCAGCGCCGGCCGGCGACGAGGCGGCTGAAGCCATTCCGGACCTTCCTGACCTGGAGGAAGGTGAACCGGAAGGCGCCGCTGACGATATGCCGACGCTCGAAGCTGAGCCGGTCGAAGAGCCTGCAGATGACACCGGTCAGTAGACTGCAGATACCGTCGCTCTGGTGGTGGAATTGGTAGACACGCTGTCTTGAGGGGGCAGTGGCGAAAGCCGTGCGAGTTCGAGTCTCGCCCAGAGCACCATAGAATTCTTTTGATTTCTCGAATAACGTGTGCCGGGATCCGGTCCGCCAGCGGCCTGTAGCGTCCGTTGTCAGCGTGTCTCCAGGCAGATCACGACACGCTGATCGACTCGCATTGGCGCGCGTCAGGGCTGTTGTGGCAGTGTCGCGGGCTGCTACAATGTCGCGCAAATCCGCGCGTGATCGCACGAAATCAAGTCGACCTGCCTGACCATGCTGCAAAACTATCTGCCTGTCCTTATTTTCCTCGGTGTTGCAACCGGTATCGGCCTGCTGCTCATGGGTCTCGGCTTCTTGTTCGGGCGCGGACAAAAAGATGCCGAGAAACTTTCGCCCTACGAATGCGGCTTCGAACCGTTCGAAGACTCGCGAATGAAGTTTGACGTTCGTTATTACCTGGTTGCCATACTCTTTATTATCTTCGATCTGGAAATCGCCTTTCTTTTTCCGTGGGCGGTCTCGCTGGATGTCGTCGGCGCGTTCGGAATCGTCGCCATGGGCATTTTCCTGGCTTTGCTCATCGTCGGGTTCGCCTATGAGTGGAAAAAAGGGGCACTCGAGTGGGACTAAGCAATTCGGCGGCGGCGGATCGGATCAGCGACCCCGGATATTCCGGCGCACCGGCGGAAAGCCTTCAAAAAAAGGGATTTCTGGTCACAAGCGTCGACAATGTCGTCAATTGGGCCAGGACCGGCTCGATGTGGCCGATGACCTTCGGACTGGCCTGTTGTGCCGTGGAAATGATGCACGCCGGCGCCGCGCGCTATGATCTCGATCGTTTCGGCATCATTTTCAGACCAAGCCC
>DATICC010000489.1:0-10438 GCA_035457045.1 Woeseiaceae bacterium
CATTGCCAGGCGCGCAGCCACGTCCGCTTCACTTCCGAAGCCATTGGCCAGACCGTCTTCTATGGCGGCGCAGACGCGGGGCAGGAAATCATCGCCCGTTGTAATCTGCCGGATCATGGCGGCCGCATAGTTTTCGAAGTCCTCCGACAACTGCATTGACGAGTCCGGGAACCGGACGAGCAGCGTTTCCCGGTCGAAATGCAGTGCGTCCTCGTCGGCACCGAATTGCAGCGGGCAGCGATAGAACGCTGTGAACGGAATCGTCTCGCGCGGGCCCGCCCAGCTGAAGGTTGCCCGGACGGGGGCGATCTCCCGCCCGGTCAATTGCCTGCCCCAGGCCAGCCAGTGGGACAAAAAGCATTGGACGACCTGCTCCCGGGGGCCGAATGGCGAAGGCTCCGGATGGGCGCACACCTGCGCGACGTACCCGTCCCGCGTTTCCAGGAAGAACTCAGGGTACTTGTTGACGATGCGGATATAGCGTTCCGCCCTCCCCAGCATGTCACCGAATGTGGGACTGGAGCGCAGCAGGAAACCCCAGAAGCCCAGGCCGTCAAAGGGCATCGCGGCGCCCAGCTCGAGGCCGACGGTTTCGCGCGCCTGATCGAAAACATGGCGGACGAAGCGGACCTGTTGATGTAACGGCACGAAACCGTCCAGGTCATTCGAATCGAGGCCGGGAAACCACTCGGCGATGTCCAGTGCCATGCCGATCTTCCCGGCAGCGGCATGCAATGCCCAGGCCGATCGAGCCGATACCATTTCCTCGCGCGTTCTTTTCATTGTCGGAAAAAGCCAACGAATTGTCCGTAACAGCCACGGCCAGCAACGCTCCGCAGGCGTAATTTACCGGCCACGCAACGAGAGGAGAAGCTGTCATGTGTTTGCAATTGTCACGTGTGCTGGTGGTGGGTGCGGGCCCGGTCGGCATGGCCGGCGCCCTGGAACTGAACCGTCTGGGCGCCAATGTCAGGATCATAGAAAGGGAGACAAGGCGCGGCACGCTCAGCAAGGCCGTGGGCATCAACGCCCGCACCCTGGAACTGCTGGAGCCTGCCGGTGTGTCTGCCCGCCTGATCGAGCGCGGCTTGCGCATCCCGCGGGTCAACCTGAGCTACGACGGCCAGGTGCTCACCGCCGTGGATTTTTCGCGGATGCAGCATCGCTACAATTTCATGCTGTCCCTGCCGCAGGATGAAACCGAAACCATACTCGAGGACGCCCTGGGCGAGCGTGGCGTTACCGTAGAACGTGGTGTCGAGTTCACCGGCTACCGGGAATCCGCCGACGATGTGTCCGCACTCATCAGCCGCCGGGGTGTCGCTTCGTCACACAGCGTGGATTACCTCCTCGGCGCCGATGGCGCGCATTCCCGCGTCAGGAAAGCCGCGGGAATTGACTTTGCCGGCGAGCCTTACGAAGACGCATGGAGCCTGGCGGATGTGCGTATGGACTGGCCCTTCGGCCACGGCGAAGGCCACCTGATGATGCGCAGGGACGGCCGCGTTCTATTCGTCATGTCCATGCCGCAAGACCGCTACCGGGTGATTTCCAACTCCGGCGACGCCCTCGACCTGCTGCCTGCGGGTTCTTCCGTCCGTGAGACCCTGTGGGAGACGACATTCCGGGTAAGCCTCAGGCAGGTCAACACGTACCGCATGGGGAGGGCATTCCTCGCGGGCGACGCAGCGCATATCCACTCTCCGGCAGGCGGGCGCGGCATGAATCTCGGTATCGAGGACGCCGTGGTCTTCGCCAGGCGGCTCGTGGCCGGCGACCTGGAACGCTATTCCGCCGACCGCCATGCCGTGGGCCGGCAGGTGGTACGGGAGAGCGACATGCAGTTTCGCATGGCGTCCGTGAGGAACCCCCTGGCCAGGCGGTTCCGGAACGGCATGATACGCAACGTCCTGGGGGCCGAACGCGTGCAGCGGGAATTCAGGCGGCGCATGGCCGGCATAGATCATGTCGCGGCCTGAAATATGAACCGCCATGAGCGAATTCAGAAACAATTTCGCGAAATGCGCAATCCGAGCCCGGTTGCCGCCTGCTGGTGCGCGCACGAGGCCTGGCAATAGGATTACAATCACGCCGGCCGCAATGTTGCCACGATTTGTGCACGCGAATCGGTGCCAATCGCGTTCTCGATAATCGACATCTTTTTGCTGCTTCCAACGAAAGGGTCGTATGCGCCGTAGGGAGTTTTTGACAATCTCGGCGGGCGCCATCGGTGCCACCACGCTCTTGATCCTGGCTCGCGAGTCCGGTGCACTCGAGCGACAGGGTGACGATGTTGTCGTGCCGCTGCGTTTTCTGACTGCCAAAGAGGCGCGCGTTGTCAGCGCAGCCTGCGAGCGAATTTTTCCACGCGATGCCAGTGGCCCGGGGGCAACGGATGCAGGCGTAATCATCTATATCGACCGGCAACTCGCTGGTCCCTACGGGCGCGACAAGTATCGCTACACAAAGCCACCCTTCGTGACGTCCGTGCCCGAGCACGGATACCAGGCGAAAGAAAATCCGCGCCAAATGTACCGCGCAGGTATCCGTGATCTTGGCAACTTCGACGAGCTTGCCGTTGATGAGCAGATTCGCAAACTGAAGGAAATCGAGACCTCCAGTTTCTTCCAGCTGCTGCGTCGTCATACCATCGAAGGGATGTTCTGCGACCCGATGCACGGTGGGAATGCCGACCTGGTCGGCTGGGCGCTAATTGGCTATCCGGGCCCGCAGTGGAGCTATCGCGACGACATTGATCGACACTTCGGGCAAGCCTGGCGCCCCAAAGCGACGACGGTCGAGCAACTGATGGGACACGTGCCACCGCTCATGGAAGATGAAAGTGAGTAAGGCAATGGCGACGCCTCTCAAGCCGGTGGACATTGTCATTGTCGGTGGCGGCTTCACCGGACTCACCATGGCGAAGGAGCTGTGCACGCGCACCAACCTTTCGGTGCTCGTTCTCGAGCGCGGCAGGCTGCGAACCGCGATGGAATATGCCAGCAGCATGGACCATATCGACTATTCGGCACGCTTTCGGATGATGCAGAACATCGCGGATGAAACCATCGCGCATCGCCACGCCATGCGCGATCGGTCGGTGCCGGTACGGCAATACGGATCGTTCCTCCCCGGTACAGGCGTTGGTGGAGCGGGAGAGCATTGGGCAGGGCACGCGTATCGGTTCACACCGGAGTTCTTCCGGCTACGCAGCCACCTCGGCGAGCGCTTCGGTGCCGCGCGGTTACCTGCCGGCCTTGCCGTGCAGGATTGGGGTGTGACGTATGACGAGCTCGAGTCGCACTACTGGCGCGCAGAACAAACGCTGGGAGTGGGCGGGAAAGCTGGAAACTTGCGCGGGCAAATTGTCGATGGAGGCGATCCGTTCGAGGGTCCGCGCCAGCAGGAATATCCGCTGCCGCCGTGCAAGAGCTCGTATTTCTCTTCGCTCTTTGCCGACGCTACGCGTCAGCTCGGCTTCCACCCATCCGTTACGCCGTCTGCGCTGCTCAGCGAGGCCTACACCAATCCCGATGGCATCGTGCGACCGGCCTGCCTGTATTGTGGCTACTGCTCCGGCTTCGGCTGCATGGTCGGTGCAAAAGCGCAGCCGTCCAATACCATCCTGCCCGTGCTGCAAGACCGGCCCGGCTTCGAGTTGCGCACGATGAGCTGGGTGCGTCGTGTGCTGCACAAGAGCGGGCGCGTGACGGGCGTGCACTATTCCGATGAAGAGGGAAACGACTTCTTTCAGCCTTCTGCGATTGTCGTGCTGGCGTCCTGGACACTCAATAATGTGCGTCTGCTCCTGCTGTCCAAAATTGGCACGCCGTACGACGCGGCTTCGGGGAAAGGCACTCTGGGCAGCAACCTGACCCATCAGGTGCAAAGTGGCACGCGCGTTTTCTTTGACAAACCGCTCAACGCATTCATGGGTGGCGGCGCGGTGGGCACACGCATTTCGGACTTTGATGGTGACCGCAGCCTGACCGGCGACGAGGGCGTGCTCCGCCTCGGTTCCATTCATGCGGCGTCACAGGGAGACCGGCCGATCGACACGTTCGGCATTGTGCCGAGTGGCACTGTGAGCGCTAATTGGGGATCCGAGTGGAAAGCAGCGGCTGTCGACTGGTATGACCGAACCGCCGTGATCAGCTTCATCGGCGAACACCTCGCGTGGCTGCAGAACTTCATGGACCTGGACCCGACGTACACCGACAAGGTCGGAGATCCACTGCTACGCTTCACACTCGATTGGACGGAACACGAGCACCGACAGCGCGAGATTGGAGACGAGCGCGCACGCATGATTGCCCGTGCAATGGGTGCTGTCCCGGACGACACGCGGCCATCACGTGGGCGCTACGACGTCAGCCGGTATCAGACGACTCACATCCAGGGTGGCGCCATCATGGCGGACTCGCCCGACAACGGTGTTGTGAATCGGTATCTGCAACATTGGGACGTTCCTGACCTGTGGGTGCTCGGAGCATCGGCTTTCCCGCAGAATCCTTCACACAATCCCACACTTACCGCGCTCGCACTGACCACCTGGGCAGCGGATGCGCTGATCGAGCGATATCTGAAGAGTC
Organism: Woeseiaceae bacterium; assembly: GCA_035457045.1. Lineage (GTDB taxonomy): Bacteria > Pseudomonadota > Gammaproteobacteria > Steroidobacterales > Woeseiaceae > JAKEGN01. The sequence goes on from DATICC010000489.1 coordinate 4,593, forward strand.
CCGGACGGTCGGTAGCATAACCACGTCACTTGCGCACTTGTCAGCCTGACTCTTCGCAGAACTGAGCCTTGAGAAAGCTACTTGATCTAAGCGTTTGACGAATATGGCGCGCCCGGCGAGATTCGAACTCACGAGCTTTGCCTTAGGAGGGCAGTACTCCCCTCGCTGCGCTCAGGCCCGGCCACTCGGCGTACGCCTCGTGGCGTTCGCCGGGAAATTGCTGCCGCAATTTCTTTGCCGGCTCACCCAGCTGAGCTACGAGCACTTGACCTGATTGTTCTGACAGATTGTATCCGGACTTTCAATGGCCGTGCTGCCGAACAGTCGCCTGCATTGCAGGCGCCGACAGTGCCAGGTCATACCCGGCGACACGATAGCGTGCCTTTCGAGCGAGTCAAGACTTCCACGGTCGTTGTTGCCGCGCGCGTCGGTGAAGTAAACGTCGGGGCAATCGATGCCCGCGTGGGTCTCCACCGCCACGGCGGCAGAACTCAAGGACGGAAGACGGCAGACCTCCGTGTCGAAGCGCGGCGCGCCAGGGAACACGGTGCAGCTGCGGGCAACTTGATGCGTATCCGACGCAGAAAACAGTGATTCCCTGGCATCGATTGGTGCAGCGAGACAGCCTGACCGCATCAGCATCAGTCGGACTTGGGAAGCCCGTTCTTGCTGATGCTCTGGAAGACCTCGCAGAAGTAGTCGAGCTCGTCAAGAGTGGTGTAGAGGTTCGGAGTAACGCGAATCCCCTGATATTCCTCGTGCTCGATGGCAGCGACGGTGATGTGATGCTTCTCCCAGAGGTGGTCAGCGAGCGCCTGGGGCTTGATCCCGACGATCTCGATGTTCCCGATGGCGCAGCTCATCTTCGGGTCGAGCGACGTATGGAGCCGGACGTTCGGGAGCTCGATGAGCTTCTTCGCCCAGTAATCTTTCAAGTAGCGGAGGCGAGCCTCCTTGCGTTTTCCCCCGATGGAGTTGTGAAAGGCGATCGCTTCTCCGACTGCGAGGTACGGCGCGAGCGAATGCGTTCCGATTTCCTCGAACTTCCGGATATCGTCGTTCATCGACTCCGGGGCCGCCATCATCGGCCAGAGCCCCCTTATCTTGTCGCTGCGGACGTAGAGCATGCCCGTCCCCTTCGGGGCGAGGAGCCACTTGTGGAGGCTCGTTCCGAAATAGTCGCAGCCGAGGTCGTCGCGCTTGAACTCGAACTGGGCGAAGGAGTGGGCGCCGTCCACCATGACCGGGATCCCGCGCTCGCGGGCGATCTCGCAGATCGCCTTCACCGGCACGATCTGGCCAGTCAGGTTGATCTGGTGGGACATCAGGATCATGCGGGTCCTGGCGGTGATGGCCTTGCGGAACCCGTCGATCATCTCTTCGTCCGTTTTCGCCGGCACCGGGATGGTGATGTATTTGATCTCGATCCCTTCGCGGCGCCGTCTCTGATCGAGCGTGGTGCGCATTCGCCCGTAGTCCTGGGTGGTGGTCACTACTTCGTCGCCGGACTTCAGGTCGATCCCCAGGAGCAGAATCTCCATCGCTTCGGAAGCATTGCGCACGAGAGCGATCTCCTCCGCGTCGCATCCGAAGAGGCGGGCGAGCGCCGCGCGCACCGTTTCGACCCGCGGCGGGAGGAGACGGGCGATCACGTAGGACGGCGACTCCTCCTGCTGCCAGATGTAGTCGATGACCGATTCGGTGACCACGCGCGGCGAAGGGCAGGTGAATCCGTTGTTGAGATCGATGAGGCTGCGGGAGACGGTGAAGGCCTGCTGGACATCGCGCCAGTACGATTCGTCCGCGGCGGTCTGTTCCGGTGCCAGAGCCGCCACCCGGGCCGTGGCGAGCGCAATCGCTTCCGCCGTCTTCGGATGGAAGAAGCCCGACGCGGAGACCGCGCCCAACGTTTTCAGGAAGCTTCGTCTCTGCATGCAGCAGAGGCTATCACGGACTCGCCTGGAACCAGTACTGCCCGCGGATGATGCCCGCGATCCGCGCGTGTTCTGCTCTTGTCATACCGCTCTCCTCTCCTGAAGGACTCGAGAAAGGAGCTGAATGTGTCACGCATCTATTGAGATTTCACACGCGCCCGGCAAGATTGATTCGGAGCGCTTGCAGCGTCCAAAACGCTGGCGCGTTTTGTCGAACTCACGACCCCGGCTTTCGGGAGGCGCTGGCTTTACAAAGGGCAAGACACAATTAGGCCGCATGGCCACACCGCTAACCCGGTGGTATAAGAGTACATGTCCCAGCCCTGCCCCTTCGTCCGCCGATGTTTCCTCGGGATGCACAAGGCGTTGACCGCGCTCCTCGTGCTCGGGCTTTGCTCGTGCGCGGGGTTCCCTGGCAGCGACCCGCTGCAGGTCACCGTCGCAGGCGTCGAGCCCATGCAGGGTGAGGGGCTCGAGCTCCGGTTCGCCGTGAAGTTGCGCGTGCAGAATCCCAACGACGCAGCCATCGAGTACGACGGCGTGGCCCTGACGCTCGACCTGAACGAGCGCGAGTTCGGCAGCGGCGTCAGCAGCGAGGTGGGGACCGTGCCGCGCTATGGCGAGAGCCTGCTCACAATTCCGGTCACGGTGGATATGTTCGACATTGCTCGTCAGGTACAGGGCCTCATGGGCGGCGGCGACGGCCAGGCCGTCACGTACAAGGTCAGCGGCAAGCTGGAAGGCGGCATGTTCGGTACGCGGCGTTTCAAGGGCGAAGGGACGCTCGAGATGCCACAGGCCGAAGGGCCGAACTGAATCTCAACCGTCTTGTATCGGCGAACTGCGACCGGTACCGATGTTCGAATATAACATCTTGATTCAAGGCCAATATTTCGCCGTTCGAGGCACGGCCTGCTTCTGATACTTCTGCCCGGTGGCCGCCAGGTGTATACATGGCCGGTCCGTACCGCGGGAGGTCTTCATGAACATCTCAAAAAGGTCCCGGTGGCCCCTCATTATTGTCGCGACTGCCATGACTGGCGCGCTTGTCAGTGGCTGCGGCGTCAACCCGGTCACCAAGAAAAAGGAAATCCAGTTCGTCTCTGAAGCGCAGGAACTGGAAATTGGCGAAGCGAACTACCAGCCGACCCGGCAGGGTGAGGGTGGCGATCTCACCGTATTGCCGGAACTGACGACCTATGTGGATGGCGTTGGTCAAAGGCTGGCCGCCGTTTCTGATCGCAAATTGCCATACGAATTCGTGGTACTGAATAACTCGGCGCCCAATGCCTGGGCGCTGCCCGGCGGCAAGATTGCCGTCAATCGCGGATTGCTCACTGAACTGCAGAATGAAGCCGAGCTGGCTGCGGTACTGGGCCATGAAATCGTGCATGCGGCTGCCCGCCACGGAGCGAAGGCGCAGGAGCGCGGCACGATGATGCAAGTTGGAATGGCTGCCGCGCAGGTTGGTGCGGCCGTCGGTGGCGTTAACCCCGACCTTGCCAACCTTGCAATCGGGGGTGCCAGCACGGGACTGCAGATGGTGCAGTTGAAATACGGCCGGGACCAAGAACTCGAGAGCGACCTCTACGGCATGAAGTACATGAAGCTCGCCGGTTATGACCCGTGGGGTGCCGTTACTTTGCAGGAATCGTTTGTGCGCCTGTTTGACTCCGGCGGAAAGAAACAGCAGCGCTGGATGGATGGCCTGTTCGCGTCGCACCCGCCATCGCAGGAACGCGTCGACACGAACAGGAAAACCGCGGATGAACTGGGACGCGGCGGAGATATGGGTGTCGATTCTTTTGCCGCTGCAACGCAAAAGCTGCGTGAGATGAAGCCCGCCTACGACAAGTACGATGAGGCCATGGCGGCAACGCAGAAGAAGGATTTGGCGAAAGCGAAATCTCTCCTGGGACAAGCTGCGAAGGAGGTTCCCAATGAGGGCAGCTTCCAGGTTCTGCTGGGGCAGATCGCCATGGCCGAGAAGCAGCCGGAAGCGGCGGCGGGTTATTTCGACAAGGCCATGCAACTGAGCCCTGACTATTTTGCTTCGTACCTGGGAGCGGGCGTGGTGCAGGCTGAGCTGGGCAACAACGACAAGGCCGAGCAATACCTCACCCGCAGCGCGCAGTTGCTGCCAACCGCCCCGGCTGCGTATTACCTCGGCAATATCTCGCGCGATCGCGGCGATACCGAGACGGCCCAGAAGTACTACCAAGCCGCGGCCAGTTCCCAGAGTTCATTCGGACAGGCGGCAGCGTTGGAGTACGCAAGGACGGACCTGACGCAAAATCCCGGCAACTATGTTGCCGCCGGCGCGCAATACGATTCGCAAGGACGCCTGATGGTTGTCGTGCAGAATCGCTCGAAGGTGCCTTTGACCGGCATCCAGGTGACGCCAGTGCTCGTCGATAATTCGGGTCGCATCATGCAGACGGGCAAGGCCATGACAATCAAGGCTGTGGTCAAGCCGGGCGAACAGGCGGCGGCGCCGAGCAGCATCGGAAGTCTCTCCGAGGAGCAACTGCAGGCGCTTCGGTTCCGCATCGACGCGGCGAAAATCGCGGAGTGAGCCACGGCCGCAGGCGTGGAATCACGCTGCGTATGCGCTCGAAACCTCTGCAGCGGCGCCGTGTGTAAGTCGTTGGAAGGCAAAGAGGAAATGGCGCGCTCGGCGAGATTGACTCGCATCGCCCGTAGGCGATGCTCGCCCCTGCGGGGCGCCTGCGGCGTCCAAAACACTTTCGCGTTTTGTCGAACTCACGACCCCTGACTTCGGAGATCGACTGTTGAATCGCAAGTAACTGTAATGATTATCATCAAATAGCAGGGCGCCCATTGCACATTCAGTACTTTGCACAACGATGCACGACTCGGGCACACAATTCTCACACAGCTTCCTGGATCGGCCCGAGATCCTCAATAGATGAACCGGGCTCGCTACCGTAGCTGACGACCGAAATACTCGCCGATGCGCGAGAGCTTGTTCCTGATCGCAGCGCATAAGGACCACCAAACGCGACGGCCTCGCCTACCGCCGGAACACCAACGGCACTCCTGCACGAATTCTCCAGCCTTTCTCTATCTTTCCTCCATGGCGTGGCCGGCCATCCAAGCCGATTCTGGTGTCGGTCTGCCGACGATCGCGGATCGCCAGGCCAATTCTGCAACGACGCGGTTTGCTGTTGGTGCAGTGACACTAGTCAAAAGGAGAAAAGTCATGAATTCTCGTTTCCGCCGTACATGTTCTGTGATTTTTGGATTGGCACTAATCGGTACACTCTTTCCGCCTTTTTCGGGAACCACAGCCGCTACCGAGTCAAGTGCCAGAGGAAAACTGCAAGGGACCTGGGAGTTGCAAATCAATCCGTATATTTGTGCAACGGGTACTCCGCTCCCTTCCTTTTCCGCCCTGGTGTCGTTCGCTCGCGGCGGCACGCTCACCGAAGTCGTCAACACGGGTGCGTTTCTGCCCGGTCAGGTGACCCCAGGGCTTGGTGTCTGGAGCCACACTAGAGACAAACTCTACAGGGCCGATTGGGAAGTCTTCATTCTCTTTGACACGCCTTCAACCGTTCCCGGATTTCCATTCAAGAGGGGCGTGCAGCGGCTCACGCGGGAAATCGAGGTTTTCGGCGACCAAATGATATTCGACGGCTCGGGCGAACTACTCGACACAAACGGCATCCTCCTCGCAGTGACCTGCGCCAACGGCGTTGGCACGCGTCTTCAGAGTTCGCCATAGAAGTAACGCAGAAAGGGCTGCAGCCAATTTTCAGACTGGTCTATGGGGTGCCCCGGAAAGCAATCGACTGATCCGGGGCATCGACAGACGAACTCGGGCCGCCTGTTCGACAGGAGCAAGAAACGTGAACACAAACAAAATCTCTTCCCGATACGCACTTCCAG
>DATICC010000490.1:0-7180 GCA_035457045.1 Woeseiaceae bacterium
ATCCTGCTCACATCTACGATCCACACATTCGCGTAGACAAGTAGTCATCTAGGCAGAAACGGCGACGCCGCCTGGGCGCCGCAGTTGTTTTCAGCGACTGGTATTACCCCGCGCGGCGCTGGCGGCCTGAGGAATGCTGCCGGTGCCCGCCCTGTGAACTTCGATGCTTCGGTGGCCCGTTACGACGCTTGTTCTGTGCCCCGCCACGGTTTCCCGAAGATCGCTGACCACGGCCCTGTGTGATCGGCTCGGCCCTGATGCGTGCATCCGGTTCGTAACCGGGGATGACCTGCTTCTCGATCGGGGATTTCAGCATGCGCTCGATATCCGCCAGCAAGTGCTTTTCGTCGACACAGACCAGCGATACCGCCTGGCCTTCATGCCCAGCCCGCGCAGTGCGCCCGATGCGGTGCACATAGTCTTCGGGCACGTGTGGCAATTCGTAGTTGACTACGTGCGGCAAGCGGTCGATGTCGATACCGCGTGCCGCGATGTCGGTTGCGACCAGCACGCGCGCTTTTCCGGCCTTGAAATCGGCCAGCGCACGGGTACGTTGTGCCTGTGACTTGTTGCCGTGAATCGCGGTTGCTGAAAGGCCGTCGTCGCATAACTGTTCGGCGAGACGGTTCGCACCGTGCTTGGTGCGGGTAAACACCAGCACCTGTTTCCAGTTTTCCGAACCTATGCGGTGCGACAGCAATTCGCGTTTGCGATTCCTGTCGACCGGATGCACGACCTGGGTAACGCGATCGGCCGGCTTGTTACGCGCGGCGACCTCGATTTCAGTCGGTTTGTTCAGCAGGTCGGAAGCAAGCTGGCGAATTTCGTTGGAAAAGGTTGCCGAAAACAACAGGTTTTGCCGCTTTGCCGGCAACACTTTGAGGATCTTGCGTATGTCGCGAATGAATCCCATATCGAGCATGCGATCGGCTTCATCCAGCACGAGGATCTCGATGCCTGACAGGTCAATCGTGCGCTGTTGCAGGTGATCGAGCAGCCGACCGGGTGTTGCCACGACGATATCGGCACCCTTGCGCAACTTAGCGATCTGCGTACTGATGCTGACGCCGCCGACAATGACCGAGCTGCGAAAATGCAGATGGCTGCCGTAGACACGCGCGCTCTCTGCCACCTGGGCAGCAAGTTCGCGGGTCGGTGTGAGTATCAGTGCGCGCACGCTGCGCCGGTTGGTCGGGGATTTCTGCAGGTGCTGCAACAGCGGCAGCATGAAGCCCGCCGTTTTGCCGGTACCGGTTTGTGCGCCTGCCAGGATGTCACGGCCCTCGAGTATGAGGGGGATCACCTTGATTTGGATCGGGGTTGCCTCGCGGTAACCTTTTTCATCGACCGCACGCAGCAGTTCGGCCGTAAGACCGAGTTGGTTGAATAACATCTATTTTTTACTCCAGGGTCGCCTGACCACGTGCAAGGCTGACGCCGCGCAGGGTTCGGTCCAGGCTGGGAATTCTTAAAAGGCTCCAGAAGTCGCGTTGTGCGGGGCTGGAGTGATTGGCGCAGACCGAAGTGCGCCAGGACGGGGCGCACTATAACAGCTCGCCGGTCAATTGGAAGAGAAATATTCAAAAAAACAGCAATTTAGCAATTACCGGTCCGGTCGCTCGCAGGCCGGTCGAGGAAATCGCCTGGATCAATCGTAACGAAAGCGCTGCACGGCGACGCCGAGCAGGACAACCGTACCCAGCAGCAAAGCGGCGAGTTGCGGCACGGCCGAGGCCGCTCCCGCTTCGAAGCTGATGAGCTTATGCAGGCCGTCCATGGCCCAGCCGGTTGGCAACAGGTTCTGCAGTGACTGCATCCAGTCAGGTGTGATTTCGATGGGCCACCAGCAGCCACCGAGGGCGGCCAGCAAATTGGCGGCCAATACACCAAGGCCTACCGCCTGTCCCTCGGTCCTCGCAATACTGCCGAGCAGCAGGCCGGCGGATGCGCAAAACGCGGCCCAGCCGAACAATACGGCGAGAACCATGGCGAGATCCGGGCCCCAGCGCATGCCGAACAGCAAGGTACCGACGACCATGGCGAATCCAACCTGCACTACGGCCAGTGCCATGCGCCCGCCCCATTTTCCGGCAACGATCTCGTGGCGGGAGATCGGCGCGGAGGCCAATCGCCGCAACAGACCCTGGCGGCGCTCGATTGCCAGCATGGAGGCACCGCTCGTCAACAGCACCAGCAAGGTGAACATGACCATGATGCCGGGCACCGCCTGGTCGAATCCGGTCGGAATCTTCTGCCGCTTGCCGGCAGGCTCAACCTGCAAGCCCCAGATGCGGGGCTCGGCGTTCAGCGCCTCGAGATCCGCGGCTGTCAGGGTTGCGGGGGATGTCGCATCGGCGACGGCGACATCCGCCAGCACGGTGTATAGGCTACGCTGGATGCGGATCTTTTCGAAGTCACGCCGCAGTGACGACGCGGACGTCTCGAAGTTTCCGATCACCTGCTCACCTGCGATGAGCCGGTCGCTTAGCAAGTCCGGAAACGTCAAGCTGCGTGCCGGCGGCTGTTCGGAGTCTTCCGTTGCGAACGCGATGTCCTGCCATTGCGGAGCAAAATCGTTCTCGCGAAGGCGCATGTCGATCTGTGGTTGCAGGAATCCGGGCGATGCAGCGACTACGGTCAGCGGAGTCGCGGGACCACCACTGACTCCACTGGAAAACCCGCCGGTCACCGTGCCGATGAAAAAGAAAAAGATCGGCGGCATGACGAACAGCCACAGGAGCGTTGCACCCTGCCGCAACTGGTAGCGTATGTCATGCCCCGAGATAAACAGTGCGTTTTCCACAGAGCTCATGCCCGCGCAAAACCGGATTTCAGCCGCCAGCTTGTGACGGCAAGCCCGCTTGCAGCCATGAGCAGAACGATCAACCAGCTCTGCGCGTCGATCGCCCACGCGGCAGTCGAGGTGATTTCTGTGGTCAGGCGATCGACGACAAAACCATTCGGCGTATGGCGACCGACAGCAGCTATCCAGTCCGGTAGAGCGGCGAACGGAAAGAAGCTGCCGCCCGCCATAAGCAAGGGAAACAGCAACAGCGAACTCAAGATATTGGCGGCGCGCTGCGTCGAGCCGAGCATCTGCAATACTGAAAACCAGGCGAACAGGGCAAGGCCCGAGACGGATATCCAGAGCAGCGATGGCAGGAATCTGACTGTGCCAACGCCATGATAAAGAGAGCCGACAAGGAGCGTCAGTCCGCCGATCAGGCCGATCACCACGATGGCGGCCAGGCCCTTGCCGGCAACAAAAGCACCGAGCTGGCCCGGAGCACAATGGATGCGCCGCAACGTGCCTTGTTCGCGCTCGACCCAGTAGTCCGCGGCAAGACCATTGGCTGAAAACATGACGGCCATAAGGATGATGCCCGGCAGGAACAGCAACCCCATCGGTGCCACTGGCGCCGTGTCGACCGGTTCGGCGACTTCGACTTCCAGCGCGAGCGGATTGAGGTAGGGATCGATTTCGACGATCCTTTGCCGCACGGCGACCGCAACCGCGGACACCAGTTCGGCGCTCGGTCCCGTCCCCTTTTCGTTCGTCGAACTCGCTTGCCGGATGCTGCGAATCTCCTCACCAAACAGCTTTTGTGCATAGAAACCCGCATCCAGGACGATCTCGGTGACGTCGCGAATGATTCCCGGAAGAATCGTCTGGGATGGATTCGTTCTCAGTGTCAGCGTGACCGGCTCGGCGTCAAAGAACGCATCTTCGAATCCCTCGGGTATCAGCAGCAGGCCGCTCGCGTCGCCCGCATTGATTCTCTCCGTGCCCTCTTCCAGAGAGACTTTCTCCACCGACAACAACTCACCTAGCTCGCCGCGTGTGTATGCGCCTGCCACCAGGCCGCTCAACAGACTCTCGTCCTGGTCCACCAGCAGCAGCACCCCGTGCGGCTTCGCACCATCACCAACCACGAAGGTCATCAGGCCGCCGATGACAAACGGGATGAGGATCCAGGTAAGGAGCGCGGAGCTGTCCCGGCGCCAGCGAGACAGGTCCTTGCGCATCGATTGCAGCAGAATTCGCATGCTTTACTCGCGCAATTCCTTGCCGGTCAGCAACAGGAACAGGGTTTCCAGGTTGGGACTGCGCAATACCGTCTCTGATACCGTAGCGCCGGCCCCGGACAGGGCCGCAAAAATGTCCGACAGGTGTCTCGATCCCGAAGACAATGTGAGCGAAAGGCTGTGATCGTCCTGCGCGAGAATCTCGAGGTCGGGCAAGCGTGACTCGGCAAGATTGCGTATGGCAAGCCGGCACGCATCCGCCGGAAACTGACCATGCAATTGCAGCACATCGCGCGCACCCAGTTGCGCGCGAAGTTCGGCGACGCTGCCGGTGGCAATCAGCTTTCCGTGATCGAGGATGGCCAGGGCATCGCAAAGGTACTCCGCCTCTTCCATGTAGTGCGTGGTGTAAAGGATGCACGCACCATCGGCACGTTCGGCTTCGACCAGTTCGAACAGCCGTTTGCGGGACTGCGGATCGACACCTGCAGTCGGCTCGTCGAGCAGGATGACCGGAGGCTTGTGCACCACGCCGCAACCGAAATTCAGCCGCCGCTTCATGCCGCCGGAAAAGTTCTTTGGCAGCTCTTTGTCCCGGTCAGCGAGGCCGATGGTCGCAATCACGGTACTGACCCTGGCTTCCAGTGCTTCACCCCGAAGGCCGTAGGCCTTGCCCCAGAAACGCAGGTTGTCGATCGCCGGCAGGTCCTCGTAGATCGCGAGTTCCTGCGGAACCACGCCGAGCAATTTCCTGGCCGCTTTCGCCTGCGACATCACATCAAGCCCGCCGACCGTGACGGTACCTGACGTTGCCTGCAGCAACCCGGAGATGCACTTGATTGTAGTGGACTTGCCGGCACCGTTGGGGCCGAGCAAGCCGAAAATGCTGCCCTTGCGCGCTTCGAAGCTGATGCCCTCAACCGCTGCGACATCACCGTACTGCTTTACCAGGTTGTTGACGACAAGCACGATCGCCTCCGCTATTGCATCATCCGCAGCAACTTCAATTCAGCCAATGGTTCCCGTGCGGCTCATCATTCGCCGGGATGGTAGCTGCGGGAGGCGCGCCGCTCGACATCTTCACGGTAATACGCAACCTCCTTGAACTCGCGGTCGACGTAGCGTTGCGCCTGGTCGTCGAAATGCGGTGAGTCCGGGTCGCCGCTCTGCCCGCCCGCGAGAAGCGTCTTTGCGCGGACCCTGTCGCCGAACTCGACCACGGCAACGAAACTGTTGCCTGAGGTTCCATAGATCCGCTTGGTTCCGGGGTAGCGATGTGCGCCAAACGAGGCGAGCGCGCCCCAGTTTCCGGAAGCCATGCCGACGGGCAATGAGCGTTCGTCGTCATTGAATGGTTGCCGGATTTCACCGGTAAGTCGCTGGTAGCGGTTGACCTCGCCCCACGGCGTGTTCCACTGGCCGAAATCCGACTCGAGCATGGCGACGGTCTCGGTGAAGATGCGCAGTCGTTCCTCTGCCGGTGAACCGCTGCCGAAGTAATTGATCGTTTCCATGTCCGAGGCTCCCTGCAGGCTCTCGGGGATTGCGCCTTTCTCCTGGTACGCGGACCCGTAGAAGTGAGCCAACGTCATGGCGACCGAGTCGGTCGAGACCCGCAGGTCCCAGTCACGGAGCACGGCAATGGCATCGGCTATCTGCGACAACGGTTGCTCGCTTCGATCGTAAGCATCGACCAGCCCGGCAACCAGCTGCTCGAAGCCCGGCAGGTACGGGTCATAAGCGAGGTCGATCAGCTTGTCGAGAGTGATACCGGATTGGCCGGTCAACACGCGCACCGCGTGCAGGCCGCGGAAATTTTCGGGATCCGGCGCCATGTACGCCGGGTAATCCTTACGCAGCGGGCTGAATTCCGCTGCCGCCGTGAAAGGTGTCGAATTGCAATTCTGGATCCAGCCGTTTTGCGGATTCAGGATGGTGACGATTTCGTCTACGGTATGAAGGCCCTGCCAGTCCGTAGTAGGGTCACTGCCGTCAACCGGTTTTGAATAATCCAGTTGTGCGTTTCGCCTCGGTACGAAATTGCCGTGGTAATAGGCAATGTTCCCCTGCGAATCGGCGTACACGGTATTGTTGGACGAGTTGGTGCGAATATTCATCATTTCGCGGAATTCCGCATGACCACCCAGCTTGGTACGAGTGAATGACTGCTCCAGCGCATGCACCGGGTCCCAGTTGATGCGCGTGACCGCCCACTCGCCGTCGATCGCGTGAGTTACCGGGCCGTGATGTGTGTGGTACATGGGAAACGTGCGTTCGGCCATGCTGTCGCCATTCTTGTAGCGCAGCGTGACTTGCGATACGCGAACCGGACGGATCTCGTCACCGTAGCGATACTTGAGCTGGCCGCCCTCGTCGAAGACGTCCTCGATGAACTCATCGATGAAGTCGACAGACGTCGATGTATGCATCCAGCCGGTGTTCTCGTTGAAGCCCTGGTAAATGAAGAACTGACCCCAGGTTACCGCTCCGTAAGCATTCAGGCCTTCCTCGCTGACCACATGCATTTCGCCGCGAAAAAAGAAGGAGGTGTGCGGGTTGATGAGCAACATCGCATTGCCCGATTCGGTCAGTTTGCCGGCAATGGCGAAACCGTTCGACCCTCGCGGTTCGCCGAGGCGGCGCGATGCACTGCGGATTCGTTTCTCCGGCTCCTCTCCTCCGTAGAATGCCTCGATGCCTTCGAGCGGAATCTGTTCGATGTCGCCGCCGATGGAACCCTCGCTGAAGTACATCGGCATCCAGGGCTCGAAGCGGGTCAGCAGCCTCGGTTTTACGTCAGGGTGGGTGAGCAGGTAATAATTCAGGCCATCGGCAAAGGCATCGCACAGCGCCTTGAGCCAGGCCGGTGCCGATTCGTAAGCTGCCTTTGCCTCATCGACAGTCATGTACAATCGCGCGCGCAGGTCGCTAAAGAGAGCCTCTTCGCCCTCGACTTCCGCCAGCCTCCCGGTCGCCCAGATGTAGTTCTGCTCGATGCGATTGAAGTCGTCTTCGCTTTGCGCATACAGCATGCCGAATACGGCATCCGCATCGGTCGCCGCGTAGACATGCGGCACACCAAAGTCGTCACGAATAATAGAGACGTTTTTCGCGCGTGCCTCGAGCCGCTCATACTCGCTGTCCTGTGTGCCCG
>DATICC010000491.1:0-4692 GCA_035457045.1 Woeseiaceae bacterium
ATCCTGCACCCGGTTGTATCCGATTCATCGTGCGCGGCAAAGTCCAGGGCGTGTTCTTTCGTGCCAGCGCCAGGGACGTGGCGTCCCGGCTGGGGCTGACCGGGCATGCGATCAACAGGCAGGACGGCAGTGTCGAGGTCCTGGTCTGCGGGGATGCCGACAGGATCCAGGCCATGAGGAAATGGCTGCACCAGGGCCCGCGCATGGCCCGGGTCGACAGCGTTCACGAGGAGCCGGCTGACGGGATCGCGCCGGTTTCGTTTCTCACGTCCTGATCAGATCCGGTGCCATTTTGAATTGAGTTTATCGATCACTTTGCTCGGGTATTTGCGCTGGCCGCGACTGCCGTTGTATCGCGCGAGCGCCGGTCCGAGATCGCCTTTCTCCATGTCCAGATAATACTTGAGGATCGTGCAGCCATAGCGCACGTTGGTCTCGATGTGTATCAGGTTGTCGTCAGGACGACCGATCTCTGACGTCCAGAAGGGCATGACCTGCATCAGCCCGAGGGCGCCGGCAACGGACACGGCGTAGCGGTCGAAATTGCTTTCGACATCGATGACCGCCAGCACCAGTTCCGGCGGCAATTCCCATCGCGTTGCTTCATAGTGTACGCGGTTGAGTATTCGCAAGCGCTCTTCCGGATCCGTCACCTGCTTCGCGAGTCGCGCGGACATGTCCGTCAACCACACCTGCGCGGCGTAGTGGTCGTCGAAACTGTCGGCCTCGGACGCCACGGCCCTGAGCAGCTCACGCAATTTGGGATCGGGCGCTTCCTGCGCCTGGGGCAAACCGGCCGTGACGAGGCACAGGCCGAGCATAGCCGCGTATCTCACGACTCTGAACATACCCGACGATCTTCCGCTATTGATTATCACAGCCGAACCCGTATCAGCTTAGCGTCGAAGTCTCGAGCAATTCGAGAGCGGCATCACGTTTCAGCATCCGCGACTCGCTGTCGCGTCGATGCCGGTATTCCAGCTCATTGGACTCGAGACCACGATCGCTGATAACCAGCCGGTGCGGAATGCCTATGAGTTCCGCATCCGCGAATTTTACGCCCGGACGGGCATCCCGGTCATCGAACAGGACGCTCAGCCCGAGCCCCTCCAGCTCCCGGTACAAGGCCTCGGCAGCCGTGCGCAGCGCGTCCGATCGATGCATGTTGATCGGGACCAATGCGACGTCGAAGGGCGCGATCGGCTCAGGCCAGATGATGCCTTTGTCATCGTGGTTCTGTTCGATCGCAGCGCCGACAATCCGGGTAACGCCGATACCATAGCAACCCATGGACATGGCGACGTCCTTGCCATCCTTGTCCTGCACCGTGGCATGCAGCGACTCGCTGTACTTCGTGCCGAGCTGAAAAATGTGTCCCACCTCGATGCCTCGCGCGATGCTCAAGGTGCCCTTGCCGCCCGGAACCCGGTCTCCCTCGACGACGTTGCGAATGTCGACAGTCTCGCCGTGCGAGAGGTCGCGGCCGAAGTTCACGCCGGTGTAATGCACATCCTTCTCGTTGCCGCCGCACACGAAATCGGCCATGTTGCGCACCGCGTGATCGAAATACACCGGTATGGCCAGTCCGATCGGCCCGACGAATCCGGGCATACAGCCCGTGGCTTTGCGAACTGTCTCTACGTCCGCCATGCGCAAAGGGGAAGCCACGCCGGGCAACTTTTCGGCCTTGATCGAATTCAATTCATGATCCCCGCGCAGGACGAGTGCGACAGGCCGATCCGTGCCCTCGACGATCAGCGTCTTGACGATCCGCGCCGCCGGTACGTTCAGCATCTTCACCAGGTCGTCGATGGTCTTCGCGCCCGGTGTACTCACTTTTGCAAGGGCGGCGCCGGGCGCGGGAGCATTGCCCTCCGGCGGCCGGGTCGCCGCCGTCTCGATATTGGACGCGTAGTTGTCCTGCTCGCTCCAGGCGATGGCATCCTCGCCGGATTCGGCGAGCACGTGAAATTCCTGCGAGCGGCTGCCGCCGATTTCGCCGCTGTCTGCGTCCACGACGCGAAAACGCAATCCGAGCCGTTTGAAAATGGCGGTGTAGGCCGCGTGCATCTTCCTGTAGCCCTCCTCGAGTGACGACTGGTCCACATGAAACGAGTACGCATCCTTCATGATGAACTCGCGGGCTCGCATGACGCCGAATCGCGGCCGAATCTCGTCACGGAACTTGGTCTGAATCTGGTAGAAGTTGATCGGCAGCTGCTTGTAACTGCGCAACTCCCTTCTTGCGATATCGGTGATGACTTCTTCATGAGTCGGCCCGAAGCAGTAATCCCGTTCATGCCGGTCACGCATGCGCAGCAGGAGATGGCCGTACTTGTCCCAGCGCCCCGATTCCTGCCAGAGTTCCGCAGGCTGCACCGCAGGCATCAGCAGCTCCAGTGCACCGGCACGGTCCATCTCTTCACGAATGACATTCTCGACTTTGCGCAAGACCCTGAGTCCCAGCGGCATCCAGGTGAAGAGTCCGGACGCGAGACGCCGAATCAGGCCGGCGCGCAGCATCAACTGATGGCTGACGATTTCCGCCTCGGCAGGGACCTCTTTCAGTGTCGTTAGTCCAAAGTCGCTGAAACGCATGTATATTCGGATCCGGTTGAATGGCGGCGGTATTCTACACGACGCGCGTCACGACCCGCGAATCCGCCCGGCGCACTTGCTGGCAAAGGACAGGAAGTTTTCTTGAAAGAATCGCGATATCCCCTGGTCGCCGGAGAAGGCATTCCGGTACTTCTGCTGGCAATCGCAGCGGCGGCGCTTTGCGCATACTTCGCCGGCTGGATTGCGGCACTCTTGCCCGCATCGGCAAGCGTTGTGCTGTTCCTGCTGTTTCGCGATCCGCATCGCCAGGTGCCATCGCATCCGCTGGCGGCGGTCAGCCCCGTTGACGGTTATGTTGTCGAGGTGACGACAACGGCTGAGGGCATCAACGGCGCTGCAGCTCACAGGATCATTCTTCGAGTAGACAGTTTCGGTGCGTATACCGCGCGTAGCCCGGTCGAGGGCACGATCCGCGATCCGCAGGGCAAGCGCCCGGGCCACGAGGCGGCCGGAGAGCACGCCGGCCTGTGGATACGCACCGACGAGGGAGACGACGTGCTGTTGCGATTCCACGGCCATCGTTTCCGGCTCACACCCCGCGCGTTCTCACGTTACGGCGAACGTCTCGGACAGGGTGAGCGCTGCGCGTACCTGCGGCTCACTCGATACGCAGAGGTGTGGTTGCCGATGAACAGCCGGGTGCAGGTCGTCAAGGGCCAGCGCCTGCGCGCCGGCAGCGACATCCTCGGAACCTTACCTCATCCGTAAGTCACCTCGGGTATGAACACCGCATGCAACGTGGCAAAATTCGCCATTGCTTCAAAGGAACCTGATCGCTGTGCACAGCCGGGCAAAAAGAAATGTCTGCTGAGGCGTATCGACGCGCCTACCTCGAGGCACTCGGCATCGACGTGTGGACGCGACGCGGGGCGGTTGCCGGACCGGCAACAGATGCCGCTGGCGCGGCCCCTGGGGTCGAACACCTGGACCTGCTGCAGCTTCGGCAGCAGGTAGCTGCCTGCACGCGCTGCGCCTTGCACAAGGGCAGGACGCAAACCGTATTCGGCGTCGGCAGCGAGACGGCGCGCTGCATGATCATCGGCGAAGCACCGGGTGCGGAAGAGGACCGCCGTGGCGAGCCGTTCGTGGGACGTGCAGGCAAGTTGCTGGACGAAATGCTGCGCGCGATTGGCCTCGCCCGTAGTGAGGTCTACATCGCCAACGTGCTGAAGTGCCGGCCGCCGAACAATCGCGATCCGAGTGCCGATGAAGCGAATCAGTGCCGCGGCTACCTCGAACGCCAGATCGACCTGGTCAATCCGCGCGTGGTACTGGCGGTCGGGCGCATCGCCGCGCAGCAGTTGTTGCATACCGATGCGCCGATCGGGCAACTGCGTGGCACCCTGCACAGCCTGAGAGACGGCCGCCTGCCGCTCGTCGTGACCTATCATCCCGCCTATCTTTTGCGCAGCCCGCTGCAAAAGCGCAAAGCCTGGGATGATCTTTGCCGGGTGAGAATGCTGCTTGCGGAGCAGCCGCCGTGATCTCGCGAATCGAGGAAGTGCCTATACGTATCAGGCAGATGATCCATAGCGATTTGCCACTGGTATCCGACATCGAGCGACGCAGTTATGATTTTCCCTGGAGCCACGGCGTATTTCGTGATTGCCTGCTGGCAGGCTATCACTGCACCGTACTCGAACGCGGCGACAACATCGTCGGCTACGCGATACTGTCGGTGGCCGCGGGCGAGGCGCATATACTGAATCTCTGCGTTGACCCGCTGTTTCGCAAATTGGGTTACGGCGACCGCCTCCTGGCCGAGATCCTGGCCTGCGCGCGCCAGGCAGATGTCAACGAGATTCTCCTGGAAGTGCGCCCATCCAATACCGCTGCGCTCGCCCTGTACCGCAAGAAGGGATTCCGGCAAATTTCCAGCCGCGCTTCGTACTACCAGGCCAGGGACGGAAGAGAGGACGCAGCGATCCTGTCGCTGAAACTGATCCGGAAGGTCTGACAAGATGTTCAAAATGGGCTGTCCAGCACTGCTGTTCAATCAATGAGCAAATGACAGTCACCGCGAAAAAGGTGTCAGGTTTATTTAGCGACTGAGCAGGGCACGGTAGTCGGGGG
>DATICC010000492.1:0-3051 GCA_035457045.1 Woeseiaceae bacterium
TACCGACCGGCCTGCGCGTCGCGTCGCGGGAATTTGCGTACGCCGGGAGCCCGATGCAGCCCCGGCACTTCGAGACCGTGATCATCGGGACCGGGTTCTCAGGGCTGTTGGCGGCCATCCGATTGCAGAAAAAACGATGCAACGACTTTGTTCTGCTGGAGCGAAGCTCCGAGTTGGGCGGCACCTGGCAGGCGAACTCTTATCCCGGCGCGGAAGTGGATATTCCAACCAGTCTTTACTGCATCTCGTTCATACCCTATCCGTTCAGGAAAACTTTTTCCCCGCAAAGCGAATTGCTCGCATACACGAACCATGTTATCGACAGGTTCGGCTTGCGAAAGCATGCACGCACGAACCAGACGGTGACCCGGCTCGCCTTTGACGAGCGCGAATTCCTGTGGCACGTGGAGACCGCGTCAGGCGAGAGGTATACCGCCCGCTTCGTGATCGATACCAGCGGAGTGCTGGCGAACCCGCGCATTCCCGATATCAATGGTGCGGAAACCTTCAAAGGACCGAAATTCCACTCGGGGCACTGGGATCACTCCGTCGCCCATGAAGGAAAACGTGTCGGGGTGATCGGCTCGGGATGTTCAGCAGCCCAGATCGTTCCGGCCATTGCCGGCAAGGTATCCCGGTTGACCCTGTTCATGGGCAAGGCGCAGTGGATTCTCCCGCGCTCAGACCGGCATTACGGTGCCGTGGAGCGTTTCGTTCGAACGCTGCCGGGCATACGGCACATCATCCGTTTGCTCGTCTTTGTTTTCTATGACATCAGGTTTATCGCCTTCCGCCGCTATCCCGGGATCTCGGGAATCGGTCAGATCATGAAGGGCCATTACCGGAGAAGGTTGAAAAAGCATCTGGACCAGTACATCAAGGACGACACGTTGCGCCGGCACATGATGCCCGATTACGAGCTGGGCGGCCGCCGGGTCATACCGACGAATACCTATCTCCCCGCGCTGTCCCTTGATAATGTCGATGTGGATATCAGCGGGATCGAATGCATCACGCCCTGGGGCGTCAGGACAAAGGATGGCAAGGATATCCCCCTCGACGTCATCGTCTACGCCACGGGATACTTCGCGTATTCGGACATGAAGAAGGCGCTGACGTTTCAGGTCCATGGGCTGGGCGGCCGCAACCTCAACAGCGAATGGGAAACGGAGGCGGTCTCTTACAAGGGCATTGCCGTTTCCGGTTACCCCAACTATTTCAAGGTGAACGGCCCGAACACCGGCACCGGACACAGCTCGCAGATTTCCTATATGGAGGCGGCAACCGATTACATCGTTCAGGCCATTTGCGCCGTGAAACGGGATAAGAGCATCAAAGCCATCGATGCCAAGCGCGACCTTCAGGATGCATTCGTCGCCGACATGAAAAGAAAGATGCAAAAGACGGTTTGGCAGAATGCCGCCTGCACCGCGTTCTACAGGAAAAACATGACCGAAGAAGTCACCAGTCTCTCCCCGGAACCGGTGACCGGGTTCATCCTTTCCCGCAAGTGGTTCCGCATGAGCGATTATCATCAGTTGAAGTGAAGGACGGTCGCGCGGGCGCTGCCTTTACGCTACGCAGCGTGAACTGCATCACGCGTTTCCCAGGGCAGTTAATGCTCGGTTAATTCTCGGCGACTAGCATTCCCGGCCATGTTGACCGGGGCTTTGCTCGCGCAGACGGACTTGCGCATGGCGGCGCGGCGTCCCGCACGGGCGCGTCTCGAGCCCGTGCACCGCGCGCACCCAGCGCGCGCGGGATTCGAAAACTTCATCGCAGCGCGTTTCGGGCGGGCCTATGGCGCGCGCTTGACCCATTTCCTGCCGCACCTCCTTGGCGTGCGCGACGGGCTTGCCCGCTGGCAGGCGGCCGCGGGCTACGCGGCCGCCGGCGTGCAGACGCTGTTCCTCGAGCAGTACCTCGACCAGCCGATCGAGCTCGCCCTTGCCGCGGCCCTCGGCCGGCCGATTGCCCGCATGGGCATCGTCGAAGTGGGCAACCTCGCCGCGATCTCCGCCGGCATGGGCCGCGCGATCATTCCCCAGCTCGCACGCCACCTGCACCGCCTGGGCTACATCTGGGTGGTGTTCACTGCGACGCATGCGCTGCGCAATTCCTTCCACCGGCTGGGCCTGAGGCCGCTGCCGCTCACCCGTGCCGACCCGGCACGTCTTCCCGACGGCGGCACAAGCTGGGGCACCTACTATGATCAGGATCCGGTCGTGATGGCCGGCAAGATCGCGCTTGGCCTGCACGCGGACGAGCGCGCATGACGCCCGGGTCGGAGACGGTCGACGCGCAGTCGCTCGAAGAGCACGTCGAGCGCCTTGCGCGGGCGATCGCCCGTGCGCGCCCACGTGTCCTCGGCCTGCTTGCCGATAACGGCCCCGAGTGGCTGGCTGCCGATCTCGCCGCGGAGCGCGCAGGCGTGCCGCTGGTGCCGCTGCCGGCATTCTTCACATTGGAGCAAGCGCGACACGCGGCCGCGGCGAGCGGGATGGATGCGCTGCTCGGCGAGTCGTCCAGGATCGGGCACACCCTCGGATTCGGCTCGCCCACCGCCATGGAGGGCAGCACGCTCGGCTGGTTCCGGCGCGATGCGGCTCCGGTCGCGCTTCCCGAGGGGACGATCAAGATCACCTTTACCTCCGGCACGACCGGCGCGCCGAAGGGCGTGTGCCTTGGTGCCGCGCAACAGCACACCCTCGTGCGCGCGCTCGAGCAGGCAACGCGTCCGATCGGCCTTTCGCGCCATCTCTGCCTGCTGCCGCTGCCGATCCTGCTCGAGAACGTTGCCGGCGCCCGCACCGCGCTGCATTCAGGCGAGCAATGCGTCGTGCCCCCGCTCGCCGCGGTCGGCATGAGCGGCGCGACCGGCTTCGACCCCGTTGCCTGCCTCGCGGCAATCGAGCGCTGGCGGGCCGAGAGCGTGATCCTGTTGCCGCAGATGCTGCTCGAGCTCACCGCGGCGCTGGAAGCGGGCGCACCCCGCCCGCCGCGCCTGCGTTTCGCCGCGGTGGGCGGGGCCAGGATCGCGCCGGCCCTTCT
>DATICC010000493.1:0-22592 GCA_035457045.1 Woeseiaceae bacterium
CTCGGGTTGGTGCCGCGTACGTCGGCAACCGTCAGGCAGTAAAGGTAGTCGAGGTGCGTCTGGTCGCCTATTCTTGCGGCGAACTCACTCACGACCGCCGGATCGCTGATGTCCTTCTTCTGCGCGGTCATCGACAGGATAAGGTGATTGCGTACCAGCCACGCGACAGTTCGTGCATCATAAGGGCTCATACCGTGCTCGAGGCAGAATGACTCGGCATCGACGGCACCGAGTTCCGAATGGTCACCACCACGGCCCTTGGCGATGTCGTGAAACAGTCCCGCAAGGTACACGATTTCCGGCTTTTCGAATGACTGCATCAGCCGGCTGCAATGCGGGTACTCGTCGTCGAAACGACGCAACGCGAAGCGCCGCAAATTGCTGACCACGAACAGCGTGTGCTCGTCCACCGTATAGGCATGAAACAGATCGTACTGCATGCGCCCGACGATTCGACCGAAAGTCGGTATGTAAAGCCCGAGTACTCCGTACAGGTTCATGCGACGCAGCTCGTGGGTCACGCCGGCCGGCGCCCGCAATATGCTCATGAACAGGCGATGATTCCTCGGGTTCTGGCGGAACTCCTCGTCGATCAGGTGCAGGTTGCTCTTGATGAGCGCGATCGTGTGTGCGCTCACGCCGTGAATGTTGTCGTGCTGCTGGAGCAACAGGAAGATCTCGAGCAATGCGGAGGGGTCCTGACGAAAGACACGGTCGTTCACCGCCTGCAAATAACCGTTACGAATCTGGAAACGTGCGTTCAGCGGCACCGGCGCGGCCCGCGGATCCATCAGGATTTCCTCTTCGAACAACTGCAAGAGCATTTCGTTCAGGCGGCTCAGGTCCATCACGGTGCGGTAATAGCGTTGCATCAACTGTTCGACCGCTAGCGTGTAACGCGCATCCTCGTAGCCAAGCACCTCGGCCAGGCGGCGCTGGTGATCGAACAGCAATCGGTCTTCCCGGCGACCGCTCAGTACGTGCAGGGCATAGCGTACCCGCCAGAGAAATTCCTGGCCTTCCTGCAGCAGCTGCAATTGAGAACCCGTGAGAAAATTGTGATCCACCAGTTCGTCGAAACCACGGCTGCCGAAGTGGCGGCGCGCTATCCAGCCGATGACCTGGATGTCTCGCAGGCCGCCCGGACTGCCCTTTACATTGGGCTCGAGTTTGTACGCCGTGTCGTCGTATCGGTGGTGGCGCTGCTTTTGCTCGTCGCGCTTTGCCAGGAAAAACCGATCGGACGGCCACATCCTGCCCGGCGCAGTCGCCTCGTGAACCGCGTCCAGAAGTGCCGGCGGCCCGTACAGCAAGCGCGATTCCATCAGCGTGGTGATAACCGTGATGTCGGCCTCCGCTTCGCGCCGGCAGTCCTCGACGCTGCGCACGCTGTGACCCGCCTCGAGGCCTATGTCCCAGAGCGTGGCAATGAAGCCCGCAAGGACGCCATCGGCCCCGGCGGGCAGGTCCCCGTCCAGCAACAGCATGAGATCGATATCCGAACCGGGGTGCAGCTCACCGCGTCCATAGCCGCCGACGGCCACCAACGCAACGCGGTCCTGGAGGTCCGAGGCGACCTGCTTCCAGATGTGGACCAGCAACCGGTCGATCTGCAAGGCCGCGAGTGTGACCAGCTGCGTTACCGGATCTCCCGCAAGAAATCGATCCGCCAGGCGTTGCCGGGCCGACGCCAATGCCTCTCTCCAGTCCACCGCGCCACGGCTTTCGAGCAGGCGCCTGTCCATTGCGGCCAGGTCCGGATCCGGTCGGTCCGACAGGTCGGCTTGTGGGTTATAGGCCATTGAATTTCAAACGAAAACTACCGATCTGTGGCGCTCAGGGTCAGCACCTCCCGGCCGCTGTCAGTGACCAGCACCGTGTGCTCCCACTGTGCGGACAGGCTGTGGTCCTTGGTAACCACGGTCCACCCGTCCGGCAACAGGCGCACATGGCGTTTGCCCGCATTGACCATGGGCTCCACGGTCAGCGTCATGCCTGGCTGCAGCTCCATTCCGGTCCCGGCCCGCCCGAAGTGCAGCACCTGCGGGTCCTCGTGGAACACCCGGCCGATGCCGTGGCCGCAATACTCGCGCACCACCGAGAAGTGATTCTTCTCCACGTGATCCTGGATGGCCTGCCCGATGTCTCCCAGCCTTTTCCCGGGGCCCACCTGCTCGATGCCGAGCCACATGGCGTCGAAGGCGACGGACGAAAGCCGCTCCGCCTGGATCCCGGGTTTGCCGACAAAGAACATCCTGCTGGTATCGCCATGAAAGCCGTTCTTGATGACCGTCACGTCGATATTCACCACATCACCGGACTTGAGGACCCGGTCCCCGGGGATCCCGTGACAGACGACATGGTTGACGGAGGTACAGATGGACTTGGGAAATCCCTTGTAATTCAAGGGGGCAGGTATGGCGTGCTGGGTATTGACGATGTAGTTATGACAAATGGAGTTCAGCTCCTCCGTGGTGACACCGGGCACCACGTGCGGGCCGATCATGTCGAGCACATCCGCCGCCAGCCTTCCGGCGACACGCATCTGGTCCTGCTCCGCAGGAGTCTTGATAGTTACGTTCATGAAACCTTCGAAATGGTCGTAAGAGTTGCCGTTATCGCCAAGTGCCGCAACTCGGTATGAATACGTCGTCACCGGGGCAGGCGCGGCCCCGTCTCGGGCACAGCGCTCTGCGCACTATGTAAGCACGTGATTCCAGTCTGAAATCCGGCGTTGTTGCCGTGCAGGGGGTATGGTATAAAGCGCGCGCCCTTGAGGCAAACAATCCACACGTACATTGACGCATGGCACTGGGTGCCCCACCGAAAAAGGGGTTGTGCCATGGGGTGTACGGAGGCTTAACCCGGAGAAATATCATGGCAGACATCACCATGCGCCAGATGCTTGAGGCTGGCGTGCATTTTGGTCATCAGACCCGTTACTGGAATCCGAAGATGGCACCCTACATCTTCGGCGAGCGTAACAAAATCCACATCATCAATCTCGAGAAGAGCCTGCCCATGGCTCGGGACGCGTACGCGTTCGTCAAAACCATCGTTGCCGACGGCGGCAAGGTGCTGTTCGTTGGTACCAAGCGTGCGGCGCGCGACGCCGTGCGCGCCCAGGCAGAACGATGCGAGATGCCTTACGTCAGTTATCGCTGGTTGGGGGGCATGCTGACCAACTACAAGACCATTCGCCAGTCGGTCAAGCGCCTGACGACCCTCGAGCAAATGGCAGAAGACGGCGGTTTCGAACGCCTCACCAAGAAAGAGGTCCTGGGTCTCAACCGGGAGCGTGAGAAACTGGAACGCAGTCTCGGAGGCATCAAGGAGATGTCGGCGTTGCCCGACGCATTGTTCATCGTCGATGTCGAGCACGAGAACATCGCCGTGCGCGAAGCGCGCAAGCTGAGCATACCGGTCGTAGCTGTGGTGGACAGCAACTGTTCGCCGGACGGCATCGACTACATCATTCCCGGCAACGATGACGCCATGCGAGCCATAACCCTTTACGCTACATTGATGGCAGACGCAGTGCTGGATGGCCGGGCCTCGCTCCCACAGGTCGTGCTGGGCGAAGACGAGTTCGTTGAACTGGACGAGGACGGCAAACCGAAAAAGGCCGGCGGGCGTCGCAAGAAAGCACCACAGAAGCCGACGGCGAGAGTTACGCGCAAGGCCCCGGCGAAGAAGATTGACACCGAGGCCGTCGAGGCACTGGTGCAGGAAGCCGAAGCGCAGCTGGATGCGGACGACGCTGCCGGAATCGAGTCGGATTCCGCCGATGAAGGCATGGAAGCGATGACGGCCATGCGCAGCAAACCGGCCAGCAAGAAAGCGGCCGGGAAAAAGGCGACCAAAAAGAAAACTGCAGCACGGAAGAAATCCGTCGGCACAGACGCGGCCGACGACGAACAGTAGGGGTAACGGCCGCCCGGCTGAATCTCATGGCAGGTGGCAACATCCGGCGACAGTCGCCGGATGCTGTAGCAGGTTGCGGCCGCAACACGACGAGGAAAGAGCGATGTCAATAACTGCATCGATGGTCAAGGAACTCCGCGAGCGCACCGGGGCCGGAATGATGGAATGCAAGAAAGCGCTGGTTGAAGCCGCAGGAGACATGGAGAAAGCCGTCGAGGTGCTGCGCACGTCCGGGCAGGCCAAGGCGGACAAGAAGTCAGGCCGGGTTGCAGCCGATGGCCGCATCGTCATCAAGAGCAATGCGGCGCAGGCGGTCATCGTCGAGATCAATTCGGAAACCGATTTCGTGGCGAAAGACGACAACTTCGCCGCGTTCGCGGATGCAGTAGCCGACAGCATACTCGCGGGCAAGGCCGAAGACGTCGAGGCACTCTCCCGGCAAAAACTGGCGGACGGCCGAACGGTCGAGGAGGCCAGAACGGAGCTGGTCGCAAAAGTCGGCGAAAACATATCCGTGCGCCGGTTTCAGCGCATAGCCAAACGCGGCAATCTCGGCATTTATTCTCACGGCACGCGGATCGGCGTTGTCGTGGCCGTGGACGGTGGTGACGCGGAGCTGGCACGGAACCTCGCGATGCACGTGGCGGCGGCCAATCCTGTGTGCGTGGACGAGAGCGGTGTACCGGCGGAAACGCTGGAGCGCGAGCGCCGCATATTCGCGGAACAGGCAGCCGAGTCCGGCAAACCGGCCGCCATCGTCGAGAAGATGGTCTCGGGCCGGATCGCCAAGTTCCTGAAGGAAATCACTTTGCTCGGGCAGCCTTTCGTCAGGGATCCGGACATCAGCGTGGCCAGCCTGCTCGGGAAAGCCGGCGCGACGGTAACCGGATTCGTACGTTTCGAGGTCGGGGAAGGCATCGAGAAGAAGCAGCAAAACTTTGCGGAAGAGGTCATGGCACAGGTTAATCAGCGCGCATAAACAACTGATTAATTTCACGAAATTGGCAAGGAATCCTCGACTTGCGATAGTATTGGGAGCGGCATGTCGGCACGGTCGACGCGCAGCACCTCACACAAAAGGCCGATCGCATGAATGAAGCTCCGGTTCTCTATCGACGTGTACTGCTGAAGTTGAGCGGAGAGGCGTTGATGGGCGAACTCGACTACGGCATCGAGCCGACGGTCATCCAGCGCATCGCCGGCGAGATCGAGGCCGTGACCAGGCTCGGCGTCGAGGTGGCCATCGTGATCGGGGGCGGCAATATTTTTCGCGGCGCCGGACTGGCACGCGCCGGAATGGATCGTGTCACCGGTGACTACATGGGGATGCTGGCCACCGTCATCAACGGTCTCGCAATTCAGGATGCCCTCGAGGCACGCGGCATTTTCGCGCGCGTCATGTCAGCGCTGCAGATTCACGAAGTCTGCGAGGACTACATTCGGCGTCGTGCCATCCGGCATCTCGAAAAGGGCCGTGTCGTGATCCTGGCGGCCGGCACCGGCAACCCGTTTTTTACGACGGATACGGCCGCGAGCCTGCGGGCGATCGAGATCGGCGCCGACGTCCTGATGAAGGCAACCATGGTCAGCGGAGTGTATGACTCGGATCCGAAACTCAATTCCGAGGCGGCGATGTACGACACCGTGTCGTTCGACAAGGTCCTGGTCGACAAACTGCAGGTCATGGACGCAACAGCAGTTGTCATGTGCCGCGACAACAACCTGCCTTTGAGAGTGTTCGACATGACAGAGGACGGGGCGTTGGTCCGTGCGATGACCGACGACACCGTTGGTACACTGGTAACGGCAAGCCCGTGACGCTTGCTCGTGACATGCGAGGACAGCGATTGTGTTGAAGGAAATAAAGAAAGAGGCCGGCGACCGCATGGACAAGAGTGTCGTTGCGCTCAGGCAGGAATTGACCAAGCTTCGCACGGGCCGCGCGCACACCAGCCTGCTCGACCATATCATGGTCGAATACTATGGCAGCCAGGTGCCGCTGAACCAGGTCTCGAACGTCAACGTTGAGGATCCGCGAACACTGAGCATATCCCCGTGGGACAAGGGGATGGTGCAGGTGATCGAACGCGCCATCCAGAATTCCGACCTCGGCCTGAATCCGGCCTCGGCCGGCACGGTAATCAGGGTTCCGCTGCCGCCGCTGACCGAAGAGCGGCGCAAGGACATGATCCGTCTCGTGCGCCAGGAGGCCGAAGGCGCCCGCGTCGCTGTACGTAACATTCGCCGCGACGCCCTCGGTGACATCAAGGAACTGCTCAAGGAAAAGCTGATCGGCGAGGACGAAGAGCGCCGTTCCCATGACGAGATCCAGAAGATCACGGACCAGCACATCAGTGCAATTGACCGGATACTCGCCGAGAAAGAAAGCGAATTGATGGAAATCTGAAGTGCTGGCAGTGAGCAATACGGTAGCAACAGACAAGGAACAGCGGACCAACGGGATTCCGCAGCACGTCGCCGTCATCATGGACGGCAATGGCCGCTGGGCAAAACAACGTTCGCTGCCCCGCCATGCCGGTCACCGGTCAGGCGTCGGCGCCGTGCGCAGGACGGTCGAGCATGCGGCGAAACGCGGAGTCGACATACTGACCCTGTTCGCTTTCAGCAGCGAGAACTGGCGCAGGCCGCAGGACGAGGTTGGCCGGCTGATGAAGCTCTTTCTCGACGCGCTGCAACGGGAAGTGGACGAGCTGCATCGTAATAACGTGAGCTTGCGCTTCATCGGTGCGCGGCAGCAACTCAACACGGGTCTCCTGGAAAAGATCGCTGCGGCGGAGGAGAGGACCAGCGCGAATACCGGGCTGATCCTGAACATCGCGGTCGCGTACGGCGGCCGCTGGGACATAGTGGTAGCCGCACGGGAACTCGCCGGAATGGTTGCAAGGAACGAGATTACTCCTGCCGATATCGACGAAGAGCGCTTCGCCGGGGCTCTTGCATTATCCGGGTTGCCGGACCCTGACCTGCTGATTCGCACTGGTGGCGAACAGCGCATCAGCAATTTCCTGTTGTGGAACCTCGCTTACGCGGAATTGTGGTTTTGCGATCGTTTGTGGCCGGATTTCGGACCGGCAGAGTTCGACCAGGCCCTGGCCTTCTTCGCACATCGTCAACGCCGTTACGGACACACGGGCGACCAGGTCGGGGCCGCCTGAATGCTGAAAAAGCGCATTCTCACGGCTATTGTCACGCTGATCGTGGTGGCTGCCATGCTGTTCGTATTGCCGACATGGGTGACGCGACTCATGATCGCTGCCCTCATGCTGGTCGCCGCCTGGGAATGGTCAGGCTTGTTGCCCGGTCAACTGCAGCAGGCACAACGTACCGTCTACGTGGGCCTGATCGTTCTGCTGGTCGCGGGGGTTTCCTGGCTGATACCGGAGGGCCTGAGCAGCCAGAGGTTCTTCGCGCTCGCCTCCGGCTGGTGGATGATTGCTTTCGTGTGGCTGCTGCTGTATCCCACGCCGATACCTGCGGCCATCGGCTGGATCTGCGGCGGGCTGATCATCGTGCCAGCCTGGTTTTCACTCGACTGGATATTGCTTCGCGACGGGATGTCGCTGTTGTTGCTGCTGTTGATCGTCGTCGGGGCCGACACAGGCGCTTACTTCAGCGGCAAGGCATTCGGCCGGGTCAAGCTCGCGCCGCAAATCAGCCCGGGAAAGACCTGGGAGGGCGTTATCGGTGGCATGGCCGTCGTTGCGGCGTTGGCGGCAGTCTACGCATTGCAGACGGGCGGGAGGCTGTCGGTCTACCTGCCGCTGTGCCTCGCCGTCGCAGTCATTTCGGTGGTCGGCGACCTGACCGTCAGCGTTTTCAAGCGCAAGGCCGGGGTGAAGGACAGCGGCCGCCTGTTTCCCGGGCATGGCGGAGTGCTGGACCGCATCGACAGCATAGCCGCGGCCACGCCGGTGTTTGCGCTGGCCCTGGCGACGGGAGCCCTGGCATGACGCCGGTTCAGGCAGGGTTCATGCAGGCCCGTTTAGCCTCGGCGGGAACCGCGCGTACACCAGCCAGTCTCATTGTCAGCGCGGTCGGGCGGGCCGATGCAGGTATTGGCACGTTCGCGGCCCGTTACTGTTTGCCGAAGGAGCGCTAGTCCCGATGATCGGTGCATTGATCGACCTCACGGCATTCATCGTCGCGATCAGCGTGCTGGTGGCGGTGCACGAATACGGTCACTTCCTGGTCGGCCGGCTGTGCGGCATGAAGGTCCTGCGGTTCTCGATAGGCTTCGGCAAACCGGTTCTCATGCGGGTCGCGGGCAAGGATCGCACCGAGTACTGTATTTCGGCTATTCCACTCGGCGGTTACGTGAAATTTCTCGACGAGCGGGAAGGACCGGTCTCTGCGGCCGACCGGGGCCGTGCCTTCAACCACCGGCCGGTACCCCAGCGCATCGCCGTGTTACTGGCCGGGCCGATGTTCAATTTCCTGTTCGCCGTTCTTGCCTACTGGGCACTTTTCGTAAACGGCATCCCGACAGTGATTCCGGCTGTGGGGCCCGTGCAGCCAGGCTCTTACGCGGAGGCAGCCGGGTTGCAGTACGGCGACCGGATAGTGAAGGTCGGTGACCGACTCGCCGTCGACTGGGAAAGCGCCCTGGTTGCCATGCTGGACGAGATGGTCAGCACCGGCAGGGTGCCGATCGAGCTCGAAGCGGAAGACGGATTCACCAGGCAGGTCGTGATCGAGGTCGGTGATGACGCATCGCGACTCACGGAGCCGGGTGTACTTTTCGATGGACTCGGTTTCCGTCCCTGGCAGCCTCCGGCGGTCATTGGCTCGGTCGATGAAACCGGTGCCGCAAAGGCTGCGGGCATCAAAGAAGGCGACCGGATCACCGCCATCGATGGCGAAGTGATCACAAGTTTCGCTGATCTGCAGCGGGTGGTGAGCGCGCGGCCGGGCCGAAAGGTAACGATTTCGCTGTTGCGCAACGGCGAGGAGCTGCGGACCGACGCTACACTCGGCGCGCACGATGTCGAGGGTGTCAACACGGGGTTGCTCGGAGTCGGTATTACTACGGCGGGATCGGACTACTGGTATGTGCTGAAGCACGGTCCCGTCGATGCGTTCGCCGAGTCGATCGAGAGAACGTGGTTATCGACGGTGTTCACACTGCGCATGTTCGGTCGCATGATCACCGGCGATGTGTCGATCCGAAACATCAGCGGGCCGATCAATATCGCGCAATTCGCCGGCGACTCCGCGGCACGGGGCCTCAATGACTTTCTGAATTTCCTTGCGCTCATCAGCATCAGCCTCGGCGTGATCAACCTGCTACCGATCCCGATACTCGATGGTGGCCAGATCGTCTACCAGGCGATAGAGTGGATCAAGGGCAGTCCCATGTCCGAGCGGTCGCAAATCCTTGGCCAGCAGGTCGGCATTTTCGCACTTCTGCTCCTGATGAGTTTCGCCTTTTACAACGACATAGCGAGATTGCTGAGTTGAGCATCGGCGACTACCAGGTAACGCGGAGGATCCGGGCTTGCGTGCGCCTGTACGTCACGGTGCTGGGGGCATTGGCTCCGGCCGTGATGTTTGCCCAGGACGCTCAGCAGCAAGACATGCAGGAAGTCCCGCAGGCGGTCGAACAGGACTCCGGGCGGGTCGTCGAGCGGGAAGTCGGGCTGGACGAAGCGACCGGCACGGAACAGGGCGATGTATCGGATGCAGGGCAGGCCGGCGTGCAGCAAACGGCTCCCGCGACTGCAACACCAGCGCCGGGTGTTGTTACGCGCAGTGCTGCTCAAGGATCTGCGCGCGATTCATTCGTCGTCCGCGACATGCGCGTGGAAGGATTGCAGCGAATCTCGGAAGGCACCGTGTTCAACTACCTGCCCATCAACGTGGGAGATACGGTGGACGGTATTCGCATCCAGGAAGCGATCCGGGCCTTGTACGACCAGGCGTTGTTTGACGACATCGAGATGCGGCGAGACGCAGACGTACTGGTTATCGTGGTAAAGGAAAGGCCGTCCATCGAGGACTTTACCATCGAGGGCAACAAGGACATCAAGACCGAAGACCTGATGGAGTCGCTGCGCGGCGTCGGACTGTCGCGCGGGCGAACATTCGATCGATCAGTCCTGGACAACGTGCAGCAATTCCTGAAAGAGCAATATTACGATCGCGGCAAGTACGGCGTCGTGGTGGAGACCGAGGTCGTCGACCGGCCCAACAATACCGTTCGCATCAGCGTGAACGTGAAGGAAGGCGACCGGGCAAAAATCCGGCAGGTCAACATCGTCGGCAATACCTCGTTTTCCGACGAGGAAATCCGCGCTGACTTCAAACTGGACACGGCGAACTGGCTGTCGTGGTTCCGTCAGGACGACCGCTATGCCAAGGAGTCAATGACCGGGGACCTGGAGACGCTGCGATCCTTTTACATGGACCGCGGTTACGCGGATTTTCGGGTGGAATCGACCCAGGTCGCCATATCGCCGGACAAGAAAGATATCTACGTCACGGTCAACATTCACGAAGGCGCGCAGTACACGATCTCGAAAGTCAACCTGGTCGGAGAAATGGTGGTGCCGGAAGCGGTCCTGAGAGGCCTGGTCCTCGCGCAACCCGGCTCGATATTCAACCTGAGACTGTTGACCCAGTCGACGGAGCTGATGGCATTCCGCCTTGGCGAAGAGGGTTACGCGAATGCCGAAATCGAACCGGTCCCGGAACTCGATCACGAGACGAAGGAAGCCGAAGTCACCTTCTTCGTCGATCCTCAGAGCCGCGTCTATGTACGACGTATCAATTTCACCGGTCTCGACGAAGTCAATGACGAGGTGCTGCGTCGCGAAATGCGCCAGGCGGAAGGCGCCTACCTGTCGAACAGGCTGATCGAGCGCTCGAAGGTCCGGCTGCAGCGGCTTCCTTATATAGAGAGTGTGGAGGTCGAGAACACGCCGGTGCCCGGCAGCCCGGACCTGGTGGATGTGGATTTCGAACTCGAGTACCGCATGCCGGGCCAGTTCAGCGGCGGCATCGGCTATTCAGAATCCCAGAAACTGATGCTGAATGGCAGCATCGTGCACACGAATTTCCTGGGTACGGGGAACCGGGTCGCGCTGGAGGCGACGTCCGGGCAGTTTTCGAAGTACTACAACCTGTCGCATACCGACCCCTACCGCACAATAGATGGCGTGCGGCGCACGGTTTCACTGAACTATCGCGACATTACGCAGTTCACCTCGGGATCCTCGGACTTTTCGACCACGAGCGGCGGCGTGACCGTGGATTACGGATATCCGATCACGGAGTTCCAATCCTTGAGCTTCGGACTCAACTACCAGCGTAATGAACTCCTGTCATCCACGAGCAGCACCCGGCAGGCGCAGGACTGGGTATCGCAGAACGGAGATCCTTTCATTACCGATATCGGCGGCGGCATCATCTTTTTCGGTACCAAGTTCGACAGTGTCGAGCTGCTCTCCGGCTGGAGTTTCGACAGCCGGAATCGCAGCCTGTTCGCCGACCGCGGGTCGCGCCACCAGCTGTTCCTGGGCTACGCGCTCCCCGGCAGCGACGTGGAATACTATTCTTTGCGCTATAACGGCACCCGCTACCAACCCTTGTTCGGGCGCTGGACGCTCGCATTCAATGCAGACCTCGGGTTTGGCGAGGCGCTGAACGACACCACCGCCCTGCCGCCCTACAAGCAGTTTTACGGCGGCGGCCCTTCGTCCGTGCGCGGTTACCGGGAATCCTGGATGGGACCCCGGGACAGCTTCGGCAATCCCTACGGTGGTAATGTGTTGGTTGCGGCGCAGGCAGAGCTTATAATCCCCCTCCCGGACAAGTTTGCCAGCCAGGCGAGAGCAAGCTTTTTCTACGACATCGGTAACGTCTTCAATACAGGCGAAGTCGCGTTCACGGACAAGCTTGGAAGCCCCATTGAATACAAGCCGGATTTCGACGAGCTCAGAACATCGGTAGGCATAGCGGTACAGTGGCTCGCGCCACTGGGATTGTTCCGCTTCAGCTACGCATATCCTCTCAACGACTACAGAGGCAATGACAGGTACTTCGGGGACGAGCTGGAACGGTTCCAGTTTTCCATTGGTCAGGCATTTTAATTTTTTTTTGGATTTCATATGAATCTTGTAAAGCAGGTTACGTTTAGCGCAATTCTTGGCCTCGCATTGTTGATGGCCGTAGGGCAGGGAGCCACGGCGCAGGAGCTGAAGATCGGAGTGGTCAATGTTCCTGTCCTGATGCAAAGGGCGCCGCAGGCGACCGTGGCGATGGATGCACTGCAGGAGGAATTTGCGCCGCGCCAGCGCGAGGTTCTTGCCAAGCAGAAAGAATTCGAGGACCTCAGCGCGAAGGTGCAGCGCGACGTCGCGGTTATGGGCGAGACGGAAAGACGGAACGCGGAAAAGGACCTTCGCGATCTGCAACGTGAAGTTGCGCGCTTGCAGAACGAATTTCAGGAGGACCTGAACCTGCGCCGCAATGAAGAACTGGGCAACCTGCAACGCGCCCTGCTCAAGGAAGTGCAGGAGTTTGCGCAATCTGCCGGATATGACCTGGTCGTCGGCGATGGTGTGCTGTATGCGAGCAATGCCGTCAACATCACGGAAAGTGTGTTGAAGGCCATGGAAGCGAACTTCCAGGCAGCTGGCAACTAGGGCGAACTGCCAGCGCCCGGTCACTACGGAATGGCAATCAGCCTGGGCGAACTGGCGACTCAGTTTGGCTGCGAGCTGATTGGCGATCCGTCGGTGCAGGTCTCGCGCGTCGCCACCCTGTCCGGCGCGGACGGTTCCAGTATCAGCTTCCTGTCCGCGTCCGCCTATCGACAACAGCTGAAGGAAACCAGGGCTGCTGCCGTCATCCTGCGTGCGGCCGACGTCGACCTCTGTCCGGTCAATGCGCTGGTCAGCGCCAATCCATACCTGCTCTATGCCCGCATAGCCGGCGTATTGTATCCGCAGCCGGCTGCGCCGGCGGCTGTACATGCAAGTGCAGTAGTTACCGCATCCGCCACGATATCGCGCAGTGCTTGCGTCGGCCCGCAGGCGGTCATTGGCGAGCACTGCCAGATCGACGACGGAGCATTCATCGGCCCGGGTTGCGTCATTGGCGATGATTGCCGGGTCGGAGCCGGTACGCGCCTCATCGCCAATGTCACGTTCGGCGCCGATGTGCATATCGGTTTGCGCTGCATTGTGCATCCGGGCGCCGTCATCGGTTCCGATGGTTTTGGCAATGCGCTGAGTGACTCCGGCTGGGTAAAAGTCCCGCAGGTCGGAGGCGTACGCATCG
This sequence comes from Woeseiaceae bacterium, assembly GCA_035457045.1. Lineage (GTDB taxonomy): Bacteria > Pseudomonadota > Gammaproteobacteria > Steroidobacterales > Woeseiaceae > JAKEGN01. The sequence continues at coordinate 13,225 of DATICC010000493.1, forward strand.
GCGACGACGTCGAGATCGGCTCGAACACGACCATCGACCGTGGCGCCATCGATCACACCGTCATCGAGAACGGGGTCAGGCTCGACAACCTGGTGCAGATCGCGCACAACGTACGCATAGGCGAGCACACGGCCATGGCCGCGATGACTGGCATTTCCGGCAGCACGGTCATCGGCAAGAGGTGCATGTTTGCCGGCCAGACTGGTATCGTGGGGCATGTCACGATCTGCGACGACGTTATCGTTACAGGCAAGACCATGATCACCAAGGACATCGACAAACCAGGCACCTACGCGGGCGGCTTTCCCGCTGAGGAATCGGGCACCTGGAAGCGGTTAGTGGCCCGCTTTCGACGGCTTGATGTACTGGACTCGCGCGTCAGCGCGCTCGAGGCGAAAAAGGATAGGAAATGAATACCGGGACCGGGGCGATGGATGTCAGGGCAATCATGGAATTGCTACCGCACCGCTATCCGTTCCTGCTGATCGACCGCATCGTTGAATGTCGCCCACGCGAGTCGATCACCGCGGTCAAGAACGTCAGTGTGAATGAGCCGTTTTTCCAGGGCCATTTTCCCGGGAACCCGGTCATGCCGGGAGTACTGATCATCGAAGCAATGGCACAGGCCTCCGGTGTGCTTTCCTACCTGTCGACAGGCGCGCGCAACCCGCGGCCGCTGTATTTTCTTGCCGGCGTGGACGAGGCACGATTTCGACGACCCGTGAGGGCAGGTGACGCGCTGCTGATCAGGGTCGATGCGGAAAAGGAAAAAAGGGGAATCTGGCGATTTGACTGCAATTGCACGGTCGATGGCGAGAGGGTTGTTTCGGCAAAAATCATGTGTGCGCCGGGCGGAGAGTTGCAGTGATACACGAGACGGCCATCATCTCGGGTTCAGCCGAAATTGCCGACGACGTGGAAATCGGCCCGTACTCGGTCATCGGCGACAATGTCCGGATCGGCAAGGGCACCAGGATCGCGAGTCACGTGGTCATCAAGGGCCCAACGATCATCGGCGAACAGAATCGTATCTACCAGTTCTGCTCCATCGGGGACGATCCACAGGACAAGAAGTTTGCGGGGGAGGAGACGCGCCTCGAGATCGGCGACAGAAACACCATTCGGGAATACTGCACGATCAATCGCGGTACGGCGCAGGACGAGGGCATTACCTCCCTCGGCAATGACAACTGGATACTTGCCTACGTACACATCGCGCACGATTGCCGCGTCGGCAGCCATACCATTTTTTCGAACAATGCGACGCTGGCGGGGCATGTGCATGTCGGCGACTGGGTCATTTTCGCCGGATTTTCGGGCGCGCACCAGTTCTGCCACGTGGGTGCGCACAGTTTCCTCGGCATGTTTGCCGGAACCAGTCGCGACGTGCCGGCCTACACCATGGTCGCGGGACAACCTGCCACCGTACGCGGCATCAATACCGAGGGACTCAAGCGGCGCAATTTCACTCCGGCGCAGGTCAGCAACATCAAGAACGCCTATCGCATCGTGTACCGCAAGGGTTTGAAACTGAATGACGCGATTGCGGAAGTCGAAGAGCTTGCCAAGTCACAACCGGAACTCGAGATTTTTGCCAGGTCGCTGCACACGTCCGATCGCGGGCTGCTGAGGTAAGTACCGGTGAGGATCGGCTTTGTCGCTGGTGAGGCCTCCGGCGATCAGCTTGGTGCGGGCCTGATCCGCGAACTCAGGAAACTGGTGCCGGACCTGCAATGCGAAGGGGTCGCCGGGCCGCTGATGCAGAGTGCAGGCTGTGAAGCATGGGAGCAGTCAGACGTCCTGGCGGTCATGGGCCTCATCGAACCACTGAAAGAGATACCGCGACTGCTGCGCTTGCGGCGCATGCTGGTGGAGCGCTGGAGTCGGCGGCCGCCGGACGTCTTCGTCGGTATCGACGCGCCGGATTTCAACCTGGGGTTGGAAAAGAAGCTCAAAGCGCGCTCGATTCCTACCGTGCACTATGTCAGCCCGTCGGTCTGGGCCTGGCGTCAGGGCAGGATCCGCAAGATTCGCAAAGCGGTGGACACGGTACTTTGCCTGCTGCCCTTCGAGAAGAACTTCTATGATTCGCGTCAGATTGCAGCGGTGTTCGTGGGCCACCCGCTGGCCGAATCGATGCCGCTGAATCCGGACCCGCGGGACGCCCGGCGGCAGCTCGGCATCGGGTCCGAACCGGTCGTCGCCATTCTTCCCGGCAGTCGCGTGAGCGAGGTGTCGCGCCTGTCGGAGCCCTTTGCGGCCGCCGCGCGATTGCTCATCGACCGGCATGCGGGGCTTTCATTCGTCGCGCCCATGGCAAGCCGCGAACTGTGGGGCCTGTTCGAGAAATCACTGCAGGCTGCCGGCATCCGCGATCGCGTACACCTCACCGACGGCAATGCGCCCCTGGCAATCGCAGCAGCCGATGTGGTGTTGCTGGCGTCGGGTACCGCGACGTTGCAGGCGGCCCTGCTCGGGAAACCGATGGTGGTTGCTTACAAGGTGGCACCCTTGACCTATTGCATCGCCAGGAGCTTCCGCCTGTTCAAGACGCAGTGGTTTTCCCTGCCCAACCTGCTCACACCGGAACCGCTGGTCACGGAGTTGATGCAGGGCAACGCCACCCCGGAGAAACTTGCGGCGGCGGTCTCCGCGCTGCTGCAAGACGGCGACAAACGAGAAAAAATTGCGGATGCTTTCGGCCGGTTGCGCAAGGAATTGTCGAGGGATGCCGACCGCCTCGCGGCCCGCGCGGTCCTGGAGCTGGCGAAGCAGTCGGCGGTTGCGGGAGTCGTGCATTGACGTCGCCGGGTGCAGCACTGGTAGCGGGCGTGGACGAGGCAGGTCGTGGACCACTTGCAGGGCCGGTGGTGGCGGCCGCCGTGATCCTGCGCCTTGACCGACCAATCCATGGCCTCGCCGATTCCAAGCTATTGTCGGCGCGAAAGCGCGAGACCCTGTTCGACATCATTCGCCGCGATGCTCTGGCGTCCGCCATCGCCTGGGCCGATACCGAAGAGATCGACCGGCTCAATATCCTGCAGGCTACGCTGCTCGCGATGCGCCGCGCCGTCCTCGGCCTGGTGTGCCGTCCGGCTATTATCGAGGTCGATGGCAACAGGCTGCCGGATTTCCGTTTCGGGCCTTATGCACCGCAGTCGCGGGCGATCGTCGACGGGGATCGTGACATTGCCGCAATCAGTGCGGCGTCGATCCTCGCAAAGGTCAGCCGGGACCGCATGATGCTGGCCATGGACAGGCTCCACCCCGAATACGGATTTGCCCGCCACAAGGGATACGGATCGGCGGAACATCGCGCCTGCATCGACCGTTACGGGCCGTGCCCGTTTCACCGGCGCAGTTTCCGTCCGTTGCGCAGGCAACAGGTCCCTGGACCACAGCCCGGCCACTGATTTCATGAGGCCGAAGTGCAGGATGCTCTAAGGACCCCGCGTTGGTTTAGAATTCGCTGCAGGCGGCCCGGCCGAGCGGTGCCCGCCAAGCTCCCGTGACCAATGCCAGACCGAGGCCCCGCCTGATCGCGCAAATTGATGACCAGATCCTTTGCCCACCTGCATTTGCACACTGAATATTCGATCGTCGACAGCACGGTACGCATTGCGCAATTGATAGAGCACTGCCGCGACCTCGGCATGCCGGCCGTTGCCGTTACCGACCAGGGCAACGTGTTCGCGATGATCAAATTTTATCGGCAGGCGCTGGACGCAGGCATCAAGCCGATTATCGGTGTCGACCTGCAATTGAGAAATCCGGACGAGGCGGAGCGGCCCTACGGCATCGTACTACTGTGCCAGGATCGCGAGGGCTTTCGCAACATGTCGCGGATCATCACGAGAAGTTTCACGGAAGGCCAGTATCGCGGTGCACCGATGGTCGACGCGGAGTGGTTGACTTACGAGAGCTGCAGGGGACTCATCGCCATCTCCTGCGCGCTGAACGGCGACGTGAGCCGGAGCCTGCATGGCGGGCACGCCGATGACGCGGCCAGCCGCGTCGCCGGCTGGCAACAGAAGTTCCGCGATCGCTACTACCTGGAAATCTGCAGGACGGGCCGGGCCGGCGAAGAACAGCAGGTACAGAAACTGGTGGAGTTCGCCGCCGCACAAGGACTGCCGCTGGTGGCGACCAATGACGTGCGCTTCCTTGAAGGACATGACTTCGAGGCACACGAAGCGCGTGTCTGCATCCAGCAGGGCCGGACCCTGAACGATGCAGATCGGCCGCGCAACTACACGAATCAGCAGTACCTGAAGTCGCCGGGTGAAATGCAGAAGCTGTTCCAGGACATCCCGGAGGCGCTGGACAATGCCCGGGAGATCGTATTGCGCTGCAACCTGGAGCTGGACCTCGGGCAGTCATTCCTGCCGGCGTTCCCGGTTCCAGGCGGGCAATCGACGGAGGAATTCCTGGTTGCGGAATCAGCCGCCGGGCTTGAGGCTTGTTTACGGCGCAAAGACGCGCAAGGCGATTTCGCCGGCGGCAACAGGGAGATTTTCGCAGCACCGTATCAGCAACGGCTGCAAAACGAACTGACCGTCATTTGTGATATGGGATTTGCCGGGTACTTCCTGATCGTTGCGGATTTCATACGCTGGGCAAAGGAGCAGCAGATACCGGTCGGGCCGGGCAGGGGCTCCGGTGCGGGCTCGCTGGTTGCGTATGTGCTCGGGATCACCGACCTCGATCCGTTGCAACATGATCTGCTGTTTGAGCGATTCCTGAATCCCGAGCGCGTCTCGATGCCGGATTTTGATATCGATTTCTGCATGGAAGGCCGCGATCGGGTCATCGATTACGTCGCAGCGCGCTACGGGCGCGACCGCGTATCCCAGATCATCACGTACGGCACCATGGCGGCGCGTGCGGTCATCCGCGACGTTGGCCGGGTCCTCGGGCAGCCCTACGGATTCGTCGATCGAATTGCCAAGCAAATCCCGTTCGAGATCGGCATGACCCTGGACAAGGCACTTGAGCAGGATGCAGAGCTGGCGGCGATGTACCGTGACGATGAGGACGTCAGGTCGATCATCGATCTTGCCAAATCGCTGGAAGGACTTGTACGCAATGCCGGCAAACATGCCGGCGGCGTAGTCATAGCGCCGACCGCGTTGACCGATTTCACGCCGCTGTACTGCGAGGAAAACGGCGCTCACACCGTCACCCAGCTCGACAAGGACGATGTCGAAACGGCGGGGCTAGTGAAGTTCGACTTCCTCGGCCTGAAGACATTGACGATCATCGACTGGGCTGTACGCATCGTGAATGCAACGGAAAAGTCGGCGGACCTGGATATCAATTCGATACCAATGCAGGATGCACCGACCTTTGCACTGCTGCGGTCCTGCCGCACGACCGCGGTCTTTCAGCTCGAATCGAGGGGAATGCGGGACCTGATCAAACGGCTGCAGCCGGACCACTTCGATGACCTGGTCGCCCTTGTGGCACTGTTTCGACCGGGACCGCTGCAATCCGGCATGGTCGATGATTTCATCAGCAGAAAGCACGAACTGAACAAGGTCGATATCGATTATCTGCACCCGGACCTGGCGTCTGTACTGAAGCCGACCTATGGCGTCATCCTGTACCAGGAGCAGGTCATGCAGATCGCCCAGGTACTTGCGGGCTATACGCTTGGAGGTGCCGACCTCCTGCGCCGTGCCATGGGCAAGAAGAAAGCTGAAGAGATGGCAAAGCAGCGCCAGGTTTTTGTCAGCGGCGCGTGCGAAAGGGGCGTTGCCCAGCATACCGCAACCCGCATTTTCGACCTGATGGAGAAGTTCGCCGGCTATGGCTTCAACAAGTCGCATTCCGCAGCGTATGCGTTGCTCTCGTACCAGACCGCTTACCTGAAGGCACATTACCCCGCAGCATTTACGGCCGCTGTCATGAGCGCCGATCTCGACAACACGGATCGCCTCGTCATGATCAAGGACGATTGCAGGCAGATAGGTCTGCAACTGCTGCCGCCGTCGATAAACGAATCGGCCTACCAGTTCAGCGTGGCCGATCGGGAATCGATACTCTACGGCCTCGGTGCGATCAAGGGCGTTGGCAGAAGCGCGGTCGACGCCGTGGTCAGCGAGCGCGCAGCACGCGGAAAATTTCGCAGCCTGGCGGAATTTTGCCGGCGCATCGATCTGGAGAAAGTGAATCGACGTGCAATGGAGGCGATGATCAAGTCCGGTGCGATGGATGAGTTCGGCTCCACGCGACGCAGCCTGGTGAACCGGCTGCCCGCGGCACTCAAGGGCGCGGACCAGGAAGCGCGCGCCCGGGCAGCAGGCCAGAACGACATGTTCGGGGTTGCCGCGGCGGTCCAAACCGATACGACAGAGGAGGCCGTTGAGCTCGCCGAGTGGTCGCACCGGGAATTGCTGCTGAACGAGAAGGAGGCGCTCGGCCTGTACCTGACAGGACATCCCTTTGACTCCGTTCGGGGCGATGCACAGCACTTCGTCGATGGCACGCTGGCCGACATCAGCTCCGAGCCGCAGCCGATGAGCAACGGGGAAAGGAATTACGCGCAGGCTCGACGGGACGTGGTTGTTGCGGGCTTGATCATGGATATACGCAAACGCGGCAATCGCTTCACGGTGGTTCTGGACGACAATACGGGCCGGCTGGAAGTCAGCCTTTTCAGCGAGGCGTTTCAGCAGTTTCGCCACCTTCTGGAGAAGGACGAGATCGTGGTTGTAAGCGGCAGTCTGAGGTACGACGATTTCAACGGCGCCTGGCAGGTCAACGCCAGAAACATCCTGCACATCGATCGCGTCATCGAGACCCGCGCGAAGAGCATGATTCTCAACCTGTCGCCGAACGGTTCCGGAAGGGCACTGCTCGTCCAGCTTCACGACGTGCTGCTGCCGTTTCGCAAGGGGCACTGTGATGTTGCCGTGCAGTACACGGGAAGCAGCGCAGCTGCAAGATTGAGCCTGGGCCCGGAATGGAGCGTGCGCCCGAGCAGGGAATTGCGCGACAAACTTGGCGAATTGCTGGGCCAGAACTGTATTCGATTTGTCTACACACCCGGTCGGGAATTAATGTAGAGTCGCCGTGTGTACGCAGGCGGCCATGATGTATTGCCAATTGTTCTTCGCCGGGACGATGTGAAACATGGATCTCAAATTTCTCGATTTCGAACAACCGATCGCTGAAGTCGAAGCGAAGATCGAGGAATTGCGATTCGTCGGAGACGATCCGGAAATCAACATCGGGGAACAGGTTGCGCGGCTCAAGGCCGAGAGCAAGGCGCTTACCAAGAGCATATTCTCCAAACTCAGCTCGTGGCAGGTTGCCCAGATTGCGCGTCACCCGATGCGTCCGTATACCGCGGATTACCTGCAAATAATCTCTCCGGATTTCCAGGAATTGCACGGGGACCGCATGTACGCCGACGATCCGGCAATCATCGGCGGCATGGGACGCATCGACGGCCGCGTGATCATGTTCATCGGCCATCAGAAGGGGAGGGACACGAAGGAGCGCGTGCGACGAAACTATGGCATGCCGAAGCCGGAAGGCTATCGCAAGGCGCAGCGTTTGATGCGACTTGCGGAACGGTTTTCACTGCCAATCGTGACCTTCATCGATACTCCCGGCGCGTATCCCGGCGTTGGCGCAGAGGAGCGCGGCCAGAGCGAGGCGATCGCATACAGTCTGTATCTCATGTCCGGGTTGCGTACCCCGATCATCAATGTCGTCATCGGCGAGGGTGGATCCGGCGGGGCGCTGGCCATCGGCGTCGGCGATCGATTGCTGATGTTGCAGTACAGTGTGTATTCCGTGATCTCGCCTGAGGGTTGTGCATCGATCCTGTGGAAGAGTGCCGAAAAGGCCGCGGAGGCCGCCGAAGCGATGCGCATCACCGCTCAGAGCCTGAATGAGTTCGGCCTGGTGGATGCCGTCCTGCCGGAACCGCTCGGAGCGGCGCACCGCGATCCGGAAGCGGCCGCAGAAGTCATTCGAAATGCCATCATCAAGTACCTTGCCGATGTCGACAGGCTGGACATCGATCAGCTGCTCGAGCAACGCCGGCGGCGGATTGCCGCATTCGGGCAATTCAAGGAAGCCTGAAGCGATCATCGAATGGGCGGCGACAGCGGAGCAGCTCCGTTTTGTGGCGCAGGATTGAAACGGTTGTCCAATGAATTTCGATGCCCGATACCTGCATGATCGCCTGCTTGAATTCGAGGCCATTGCCGATAAGCCACGCCGTTACCTCGTTGCGTTCAGCGGCGGTATCGACTCGACGGTTCTGTTGCATGCATTGGCAACCGGCAAGACCATGCCCGGGACCCCGCTGCTCGCGGTGCACGTAGATCATGGGCTGCACCCGGATTCGGGCGACTGGGACGCACGGTGTCGGCGGGTCGCGGGCGATCTCGGCGTCGAATACATATCGCGCAGGATCGAAGTCAGCCACAAGTCTCCTGGAGGTCCCGAAGCAGCGGCGCGTGAAGCGCGTTACGCGATGCTCGGTAGCCTGATGCTGGAGCAGGACTGGCTGATCAGTGCCCATCACGAACAAGACCAGGCAGAAACCCTGTTGCTCAACCTGCTTCGCGGCAGCGGCCTGACCGGTATTTCGGGAATCTCGCCGATCCGGGAGTTCGCCCGCGGCCACCTGGTGCGACCGATGCTCGGTGTGCCCGCATCAGCAATTCGCGCCTATGCCGATCAGCATCGGCTCGGATGGATCGACGATCCGTCCAATTCCGATACCGCATTCGATCGAAACTACCTGCGGCGGGAGGTAATGCCGCTGCTTGCCACCCGATGGCCAGCGGCGGCAACGCGCCTGAGACAGAGCGCGGATCTGGCCGCCGAGGCCAGTGATTTGCTCGCAGAGCTGGCCGATCTCGACCTTAAGCCTTCGCCATCCCCCGATCGCCTGGACATCGGTGTGCTTGCCTGCCATTCCGCCGCGCGCCAGCGCAATGCGCTGCGCCGTGCCGTGCATCGGCTCGGCTTGCCGGCACCACCCGCAACCCGGCTGTACCAGGCCGTGCACGAACTCATCCCGGCGCGACCGGACGCCCAGCCCCTGGTAACCTGGCCCGGCGGCGAATTTCGACGCTACCGCGATCACCTGTACATACTTGCGCCCATGCCGGAACTCGGGTCTAGTCCCGCCGACCTGTTGCGGCCCGACCGGGCGATCGAGCTGGGCGTTGGGCAGGGGAGCCTGGTCCTGATGTCGTCGGACGATGGAGGTATCAAGCGTTCCGTTGCCGAAGAAGGCCTGCAAATCCGTTACCGTGTCGGTGGCGAAGAGATCGGGCTTCGCGGCCAGGCACATCGCCACAAGCTCAAGAATCTGCTGCAGGATGCGGGGATCGTGCCCTGGA
>DATICC010000494.1:0-6739 GCA_035457045.1 Woeseiaceae bacterium
GCTGCCTACCTGATCGAAGAAAGCTTAAGTCTCGACAACCTGTTCGTATTCCTGCTCATTTTCCAGACTCTGCAAATACCGTTCGGCAACCAGCGCCGCGCTTTGCTGTGGGGAATCGTCGGAGCCCTCGTGTTCCGCGCCATCTTCATATTCCTCGGTGTGGCCACGATCGAGCGCTGGCAGTGGATACAGTACGTGTTCGCCGCGCTGTTGTTGATCGCTGCCGTCCGAGCGTTGCGCGGGACCAAGGAGGAGGCGGTCGAGAACAAGCTGGTAGTATGGCTGTCACGCCACCTGCCGATGAGCCAGGACCGCACCAGCCCGAAGCTTTTCGTGCGGGAAAACGGCAAGCTTCTCATCACACCGTTGCTGGTCGCCATTGTCGGGCTCGAATTGAGCGATATCGTCTTCGCCATCGATTCGGTACCGGCAGCCTTGTCCGTTACGCGCCGGGAATTCCTGGTCTACAGTTCGAACGCTTTCGCCATACTCGGCCTGCGCTCGCTGTACGTGGTACTGATTGCCTCGCTGGAAAAGGTGCGCTATCTCCACTACGGGATTGCCGCCGTGCTCATGTTCGCGGCATTCAAGCTGGTCACCCACGACTCGATTCCGGTGGCTCCGCTGCTGTCGGTGGGAATCATCGTTACCATCATCGCCGCGACCATACTGGTGAGCCTGCGATCCACGGCCAGGGACCGGCGGTGCGAGTAATCCGGCACAAGCGGGGATCGTCAGCCGCTGCGATTGCGCCGCTCCGAAATGAAATAGAAAACCAGACCGGCTGCAATAATTGCCAGCCCGAATAGGCCTTCTGTGGGCCTGTTCAGCAGTACGAATGTCAATGTCCAGCCGGTAAGGGCCAGATACAACACAGGCGGCAGGGGATACATGAATGTCCGGTAGGGACGCGGCAGTTGCGGTTGCCGGTAGCGCAGGACGAACACGCCGAGGACCGTGGCAAAGCTGTTCAACGCGAGGGTGAAACCGGCGAATACGAGAATCGATTCGAAACTCGACGTCAGGATGAAGATGATGGTGAGAGTGGACTGGAAGTAAATCGCAGTCGACGGGATTCCATCGCTGTTCTTCCGCGACAGAAAATGCAATGCCCTGAAATCCTCGCCGATGACTTGCAGGACGCGAGGTCCGGCGATGGTCATCGCGCTGACCGTCGACACGAGGAGCAGTGCCATGACCAGGCCCGTCAGTCGGCCCCCCAGTTCACCAAATGCCGACTGCGCGGCGATGAAACCGACTTCCACCTGCCCGGCCATGGCGCTGACCGGTGCAACCTTGAGGAATACGAAGTTCAGCGATACATAGAGCACGGTCACCACCAGCGTGCCGGTGAGCAGAATCCCGGGCAGCGTTTTCTGCGGATTCTCAAGTTCACTGCTGAGATAGGTGGCTGCATTCCATCCGGTGTAGGCGTAGCTCACGTAGATCAGGGAGACGGCGAATGCGGCGCTGGTCAGCAGGGCACCGTCACCGGCCGACGGCAGGAAGCGAACCGGCTGGGCTGCATCAGCAAAGAGCAGTGCGAGCAGGCAAAAACCGACGATGACGCCGACCTTGAGAATTGTAAACAGGACCTGCAGCGTGCCGCTGTTGCGGCGGCTGCCGCTGTGTACCAATGTCAGCAAGGCGACCAGCCCGACGGCCAGGGCCTTTTCCAGCCAGTCGGGAGTTTCGCTGGACCAGGCCGAGGTCCCGTAGGCAGCGAAAGTCATTGCCGCGAGCGCCGTCGGTCCGGCAAAACCAATCGTCGCAGACACCCAGCCGGATACGAAACCTATGGCCGGATGGTAGATACGTGACAAGAAATTGTATTCACCGCCTGAGCGTGGCAGTGCGGCGCCAAGCTCAGCGTATGTCAGGGCACCGCATACGGCGGCGATTCCGCCTACCGCCCACAGCATGAGGATGACGAAACCCGACTGGATGTCGAGCAACTGGAAACCAAGGCTGGTGAAAACGCCGGTACCCACCATGTTCGCGATGACGACCGCAATGACGGTCGTACGGCGAAACTGTGTACTGCTCAAGAAACGGATTCCTGCACGATGGAGAACCTGTCGGCGTCGATATGAAACGGAAATTTCTCGCGAAAATTCTGCAGCGCGAGCTTGTCGAGCGTTGCCGTGGCCACGCCTGGCCGTTCCCCGAGGTCGGCGAGATCGTGACCGAGATAGTCGATGATGGCGCTGCCGCCGCTGTAGGGCAGGTCGTTTCCGTCCGTGCCGGTGCGATTGACGCCTGCAACGTAGCTCAGGTTCTCGATCGCGCGCGCTCGCAACAGGGTCTGCCAGGCATGGTGCCGCCGGCTGGGCCAGTTGGCGACGTATAGCAGCAGGTCGTAATTCAGGTCCGGGCGGTTGCGGCTCCACACCGGGAATCGCAGGTCATAACAAACCTGCGGGCAGAGCCGCCAGTCGCGCCATTCGATAATCGCCTGCCGATCGCCAGCCGCATAGTGTTCGACTTCGCCGGCAAGGCGGAACCGGTGCCGCTTGTCGTAGTGCTGGGTACTGCCGTCGGGGCGCACGAACACGAACCGATTGAAGTAATGGCCATTGGCATTGATGATCAGGCTGCCGCAGATCGCCGCATCGCGGGACTTCGCCCACTGCATCATGCGGGTCACGGCGGAGCCGCGCATCGTTTCGGCATGTTTCGCGGCATCCATCGTGAAGCCGGTAGAGAACATCTCCGGCAACACGATCAGGTCGGTTTTCGTCTCGACTGCATCGATCGTTGCGCTGAACTGCAGCAGGTTCTGCTCGATGTCATGCCATGCCAGTTCGGCCTGCACGATGGTCACTGTCAAAGCCTGCATAATCTCTCCGCCGCCTGCTCGAGCATGGCATCGTCCTTGGCAAAACAAAATCGCAATTTGAATTCCGCGGGCGGTACCTCGCAAAAGACCGAAACCGGAATCGAGGCAACGCCGATCTCGCGGGTCAGGCGTTTCGCATAGCTGACGTCGTCTTCGCGCGTTATCTGTGAGTAATCGAGCAATTGGAAATACGTGCCCTGGGCCGGCCGGCAAGTGAAACGGGAGCCTTCGACCAGCGAGCAGAACCTGTCGCGTTTTTCCTGGTAGAACGCCGGCAACTCGGCGTAATAGTGTGGAGTCTCCCGCATGTAATCGGCCAGGGCATGTTGTATCGGCGTGACCACGGCAAAGCAGGTGAACTGGTGCACCTTGCGAAACTCCGCCGTCATAACCGGCGGAGCAACGCAATAGCCGACTTTCCAGCCGGTCGCGTGGTAGGTCTTGCCGAAAGACGAGACCACGAAACTGCGGGGCCAAAGTTCATCGTGACGCAGCAAGCTCTGGTGATTAGCGCCGTCGAAGACGATGTGCTCATACACCTCGTCCGACAGCAGGTAGATGCCGGTGTCGCGGACGATGGCAGCCAGCGAGTCGAGGTCAGCGCGGGTCAGGTTCGCGCCGGTCGGATTGTGTGGAAAATTCAATATAATCAATCGAGTACGTTTGCCAATCGCATCCTGCAGTCGGTTCCAGTCGACCTGGAAATCGCCATTGTCCGGGTCGAGTGAGAGCGGTACATGAACGGTCCGTCCGCCGGCCAGCGTAATGCCCGGCGCGTACGAATCGTAAGCGGGGTCGAACACGATCACTTCGTCGCCTGCGCGGACGATGGCCTGGATCGCGCTGAAAAGTCCTTCGGTCGCACCGGTACACACCGTGATCTCGGTGTCCGGGTTGACGTGTCGGCCGTAAAGGCGCGCACACTTCTCGGCCACGGCCATACGCAGCGAGGGCACACCCTGCATCGGTGCATACTGGTTGGCGCCCGAGTTGAGGTAATGCGTGACCAGGTCGAGCAGGCGTTGCGGCGGATCGAAACTGGGAAATCCCTGCGACAGGTTGATCGCTCCGCATTCACCGGCGAGTTGCGACATCACCGTGAATATCGTCGTGCCGACGTCCGGAAGCTTGCTGTCCATGCGATGGTTTCCGCTGCTCAACCGGGGGAGGGCGGCGACCAGTTCGGGGGCAACGGCCCCTGGTCCAGGATGATCTCGCGGTGGCCGCTCCAGGTATTGACGATGGCCTCCGGTGTGCCGATGCCTGCGGCGCGCGGATCGCCGCAGGGTCCGAACCAGTGGTTCTGCGGTGCGCCGGTCGTGCGTGCGCGCATGCCGCAATAGGTGGTGCCGTTTACCGTTGCGCCCAGTACGCGGTCCTGGAACAGGATGTCGGCGCTGACCACCGCCGCGGTCAGGTGGTGCGAAATTCGTTCGAGTATGGACAGCACGACCTCGACATCCGTGTCGGAGTAGCGGACGACGACCTGGAACGGGCCGAACAACTCGGTGGTCGCCGCGGCGAAATGTCCGCCTGCCAGGGCTCCGAGCGGCAGCTCGACGGCGCTGGCCTCATACGCTCCGTAACAAGGCGGAATGGTATGTCGGGTCAGCGGCTTGCCGCCGAACAGGAGTTTTGCACCCCGGATCGCCAGCAGGCCATCGATATGGGCCTGAATGCGCGTATTGGTCCAGCTGAGCACAGGCCCGAGCGTCAGGTCGTCCAGCTTGCGCTGCGCCGCGAATCCGGCGAGTTTGGGCAACAGCGCCGCCGCCCAGTTCTCGTGAACGAACAGCAGACTTTGCGCGGAACACTTCTGCCCCGAGGCGTTATAGGCGTCCTGGTCACATTGCCAGGCGACGTAATCCAGCCATTCGGGCCGGTAGTCGGGACCGATGATTTTCCAGTCAAAGCCCGCGTCCTCGAGGCGTACGGCACCATTCATCAACGAGGCTATTTTTTCGGCAACCTGGCTCGAGCCGGTGAACTGCACCAGGCGGATGTGTTCTCTTGCGGTCTCGATCAGTTGCCCCATGGACGAACCACGGCAGTGGATCAGGTCGATGTCGCCGGCCGGCAGGCCCGAGTGGATCAACAGGCGCAGGAACTGCTCGAATACCGTGCTCACTTTCGAATCGACCTTGACCAGCGCGCGATTGCCCATGAACAAAGCGCCCAGCGCCTGCAGGGCCGGGATCTCGAGCGGAAAATTGAAAGGTGCGATGACCACTACCGGGCCGTAAGGCCAGCGGTAGCCGCGCGATTCCTGGCCCGCGTGGTCGCCCGGGTTGGAAAAGCCGCGCCCGAGGAAGCGCACGCCATCGCCGGAGAAGTTCTCGAGGAACACGCGGGTGACCACGACCTCACCGAGACATTGCTTCCAGCTCTTCGGCATTACGCGCTGAATCAAACGCGTGAAGTAGTCCTCGACGGCTGGCTGGGCAAGCGTTGCGGCGGCCCGCGCACAAACCTGTCCCAGCATCACGTAACGTTCGGGACGCCGGCGCGGGTTATGCAGGCCGGGCTTGCCGCAGCTTTTCAGGCCGGCGATGAAGGGCGCGTGATCGCTCGTGTCGGGAACGCTCAGGAATGGCCCGCCATTGAGCGGGTCGGGAATGTCCTCCCGGACCCGGGCGTTGCCGAACCACCGTCCGCCGGCCAGGTTTTGCACCGGTCCGGGTTTGTCCGCAGTCATGCCGTTCCACGGGTCGACCGTGGCGAACTCAGGAACTGGTTGCATGCAGGACTCCGGCTGTGGCTTGCCAGAGAATAGCAACCGCAACACTGCGGAATCCACCAGCCATGATTGACAGCCAGGGCGTTTGTATCCGGCCGGCACCGCAGGGATAATCGCCGCCGGCCCGTGCCGGCTTCCCCGCGACGGTCAGCCGTGAACCCCGTCAGGCCCGGAAGGGAGCAGCGGCAGCGGTGACACCGGGTGCCGGGGACCAGCTGGTGCGGGCCACTTTCCATATCGCACAAGGACTTGCAGCATCGGGTTTGTTAGCTGCGCCTCATTCGTTACACTGTCCGACTCGGCCGGATGCCGGCACGTCAATCCGGACCAACGACCGGAAATTCTATGAGCTACCTCGTCCTCGCCCGCAAATGGCGACCGAAAAACTTCGCCGAAACAGCGGGCCAGGAGCACGTCCTCAAGGCATTGACCAATGCGCTCGACAGCGGGCGGCTGCACCACGCGTACCTGTTTGCCGGAACCCGTGGCGTCGGCAAGACCACGATCGCGCGCATATTGGCAAAATCGCTCAATTGTGAAACCGGCGTCACGTCCGCACCGTGCGGCAAGTGCAGCGCCTGCCGCGAAATCGACGAAGGGCGCTTCGTCGACCTGATCGAAGTCGACGCCGCTTCGCGAACCAAGGTCGATGATACCCGCGACCTGCTGGACAACGTGCAGTACGCACCGGCGAGAGGTCGATTCAAGGTCTACCTGATCGACGAAGTGCACATGCTGTCGAAGAGTTCCTTCAACGCATTGTTGAAGACACTGGAAGAACCGCCGCCGCATGTAAAGTTCCTGCTCGCAACAACGGATCCGCAGAAACTCCCTATCACGGTGTTGTCGCGCTGCCTGCAATTCAACCTGAAACGCCTGAGTCCGCAGCTCATACGCGAACGCCTGGAACACATCATGTCGGCCGAAAACATTCCCGCCGAGCCGGCCGCGCTCGGCGCAATTGCGCGTGCGGCCGACGGCAGCCTGCGGGATGCACTGAGCCTGCTGGACCAGGCTATCGCCTACTGCGGCGGAAACGTCAGCGCCGATCAGGTCAGCCAGATGCTCGGCACCATCGACCGGCAGCATGTGTCGCGCTTGCTGAAGCTGCTGGCGGCCGGTGACGGGCCCGGCCTGCTGCAGGCGATTGCCCGGATCGACCA
>DATICC010000495.1:0-3586 GCA_035457045.1 Woeseiaceae bacterium
TCCCGGTCTGTCAGCTCGATGCCAAATTTGCCGTTGACGGCCGTACCACGCGCGCGGCTGAAATCACGATACCCGTCAAGCTCTGTATGGCTTCCGCTCAGCATGTAGTCCAGCGAGCGATATTTACCTGCTGCTTTCAGCTGATAGCGCAGGTAGCCGTAGTCTCCGCCTGCGGCCGCCGCTTCGGCGTAAGGAGCCGACTCGTCCAGCTCACTGAACACGGCTATCACACCGCCGGCCGCATTTCCGTACATCGTCGAAGCCGGTCCGCGCAGCACCTCGATGCGACTGGTGGACCCCAGATCGATGCTGTCGACCTGCGCCTGGCCATCCGGGAGGGTCTCCGGAATATCATCGACGAAGATGCGCACGCCGCGTATACCAAAACTCGAGCGCGCGCCGAAACCGCGCAGCGAGATCTTCAGGTCCTGGGCGAAGTTATAACGGTTTTGCATATAGAGTCCCGGGACTCCCGCCAAGGATTCATCCAGTCCCAGGAGCTGCTGCCCGTTCTGGATCTGCTCCTTGTCGATCACCGAGACGGATCGCGCAACATCGCGGATTGTGGTCTCGAGTCGCGTCGCCGTGACGACGACCTCGTCGAGCGTGTCGGGCTGAGCGGGTACCGCGTTTTCCGCCGCGAATGCGCAAGTTGCATGCAAAACCGGGAGTCCGGCGATAACGAAGGTTACCGGGAGTTTCATTGAATACACCGTCTTTTTGACTACATTGTTCAGCGAAATGCCAGGTATTTCGCCGGCGCGATCGACAGGCTGTTAGCGGTTGCGGGTGAAGGATTATATGCACAGCGCGTCAGTAGAGGAATCCCGCCACCCGATCAATCGTCCAGTAAGCTGCCATCGAGCCGATGCCGTAGACGGGTATTCGCCACGCCCATGCGGGCCACTGAATTCTCCTGAAAATCCACCACGCGAGACCAACGGACGCGATGAACAGCAACTGACCCAGCTCGACACCGACATTGAAAAACAGCAGCGCCAGCGGAATGGCATGTTCCGGCAGGCCGATGTCGGACAGGGCGCCGGCAAACCCGAAGCCGTGCAACAGGCCGAACACAAAAGCGACTATCCACGGATACTGGCGCGTGAATCCGGGATGACCCTGCCGCCAGTGCACGATTTCCATGGCGACGAACAAAATACTCAGGGCAATCACCGCCTCTACCGGCGCCTGTGGCACGTGCAGCAGTCCGAGTGTCGCTGCGGCAAGGGTAATACTGTGCGCTACGGTAAACGACGTCACCGTTGCCACCAGGTTTCGCCAACCCGCGACGATCATCAGCAAGGCAAGAACAAAAAGCAGGTGGTCTATGCCGAGCAGTATGTGCTCGACACCGAGGCTGGTGTAGGTCCTCGCAACCTGGAGCCAGGTTTCCGACCCGGTGACAATAAACGAGGGTGAAGTCGGGGTCAGGCGCTCGACCTGCGCCGTGCCGTTCGCCCGTTCGTACCGAACGAGCACGTCCGTTACCGATGCGGTGAGGTCGCCGATTGCAATTTCATGGCCCTGGATGCCGCCCGGACAGTGACTGGTCCATTTCGCAACCCGGACACCGGCGTCGATCCAAGTCAGTGGTTCGTTGCGGGCCGCGCAATGGGCTGGCATGACGACGTAAATCGTCAGCTCCATTTCACCGCCGGTCGGCACGCGCCAGAGTACGTCGAAATTGTCCGGGCCGGCAACAGCCGATGCGTCGCTGATGCGCAGGAAGGCGGGTCGCACTTCGTGCGCCGCAGACATCCCTGCGCTGAGCAGCAGTACACAAAACCAGGCGTAGCGAGTCAAGGAGTCGACCCTGATGGCGGGTTCGGCAGAATTTCCGGCGAGGCTTCTATGGATACCGAGTAGTTTTCCGCAAGTTTTGCATAGAGTGCGTCGATCGCCTGCCTTCGGCGAATGACCAGCAACTCACGGGTAACGTAGTCCGCGACCGCTTCAAGTTCAGGCAGGCGACTTTCCACCCTGTTGTCGACCTTCACCAGGTGCAAGCCGAAGCCCGAAGCAACCGGACCGCCCCAGCTGCCGACCTCGATGGTCGCCAGGGCGCTCGAGAAGCCGCTGCCGAACAACGAATCGAGTTCGGTCTCGCTTACACCCTCCAGTTCGCGCGGCAGCAACGAAGCATCCCCGGCCGCGGCAATGTCGACCGACGACTCGTCGCGTTGCAGTTGCTGGAGCAATTTGGCGGCGCCTGAATGTTTGTCAGCGGCATCGCCGTTGCCGCCGAAATAGATCTGCCGGATCGAAAGCACCGCGGGCAGCTTGTAGTCCTCGATGTTTTCCGCGAAATAGGCTTTCACTTCCTCTTCGGTGGGCGGCGCGAGCGAGGCAACGTCCTCCGCCAGCATTTCCAGTTTCTGGCGCAGTCGTCTGCGTATGACAATATCGTCGCGGTCGAGCTGCATTGCCTGGCTTTCGCGATAGGCTATCTCCTGGCGAATGAAATCGACGATGAGAGAGTTCATCTCGTCCGGTGTCGGCGGTCGTTGCCAGGTCCGGGCAAAGGTGCTTGCGAGATTCTCCTGCTGGCTCAGTGAGACGACGATGCTGTTCCGGTCATCTGCTGTATTGCCATTCATCCACGCATTCGCGGCGAAAATCAACGCCCCCAACAGGAGGAAGTGCAGCAGGGGTTCCTTCAACCAGCGCATCAGGAGGGTCTCCGAGGTTTACGGTAATCGGCCGGGCATCGGCAGCAAATCGGCCCCTTGGCCGAAATTATCCGACGTGGCCTGCATTTCTCCTACAACCAGGTCGACAAGTTGCTGAAGTTCGTACTCGCGGCCGGGCTCGATGTGTTTCCCTTGCGTCCACATGAGTGACACGTGCTCGCTTTCGGATGCAGTACGGTACGCCGCCGTTGCGCCCTGCGGCATTCGTTCGTCGTCACGGGCCGCAATTATGACCACCGGTCTCGGGGCAATTTCCCGCAACCAGTCCGCTGTGCGGAAGGAATTCCCGTAGGCCAGCAGCAACGACGCACGGACCGAAAGGTCTCGCAGAACGCGGTTTCTCACGCGATTCTCTGCCGCGTGCATCACCCAGTCATAGTTGTTGGTCGCCCCGTGAATCAGCCATACACGCGTAAATCGATCATCGAGTGCGCCAGCAACTGCGGCCAACGGGACACCCAGACTGATGCCGGCCAGCTCCGCGTGGCCAGCGTCGAACCAGGGCTGGCGGGATATCCAGTCCATTGCCAACATCAATGCCGGCGGCGTATCGAGCAGCGCATCCTGGATTGCGGGTATCGCCCTGATGATTTGCGAAGCGCCGGACAGGGAGTGGCTTCCACGATACGGGTAGTCGATTGCCGCATAGGCGATTCCTGCCGGGTCGCCGATGAGATCAACAGCATTTCGTCCGGTTCTGTGCCCGCCGATCAGCAGCAGCAATCCGACCTTTTGGGTTTCCGCCTCATCGGGAAGCAGGAGTCTCAGCCGCACCGGGGGTCCACAGCTCGCAGTCAGCAGGATCTCACTAATGGTCCGGCCATCCTCGCGAGACACCGACTCCATCGCAGCGCTATCAGCGGACGCGCCACGACAAGCCAGAAAATGATCCC
>DATICC010000496.1:0-7888 GCA_035457045.1 Woeseiaceae bacterium
TGACCCCAAGCGGCCGACTACGGCATCTGCTCACGCTGAACGGCCTTACGCGCTCGATGCTGACCACGCTGCTGGACCTGTCCGAAGCGTTCCTGAGCCCCCTCGGTGATGCCGCGATTCGCTCGCGAAACCTTGCAGGAAGGACTGTGGCGAACCTCTTTTTCGAGCCCAGCACGCGCACACGCGCATCCTTCGATCTCGCAGCAAAACGTCTTGGCGCCGACGTACTCAATCTTGACGTGAACACGTCGTCGCGAAAAAAAGGCGAGAGCATTCTCGACATGATCTACACACTGCAAGCCATGCAGGTAGACATTTTCGTCGTGCGTGATGCAAGCGCAGGAGTGCCTGCCTACATCGCACGGCATGTAATGGATCACGTCAGCATCCTGAATGCGGGCGAGTCCGATGTGTCACACCCTACGCAGGGCCTCCTGGATTTGCTGACGATAAGGCAGTGCAAGGGGTCGTTCGAAAAGCTGGTCGTGGTCGTAGTCGGCGATATTGCGCACTCCCGAGTGGCACGTTCGCTTGCCAGCGGACTCGCCACCATGGGCGTCGGTGAGCTGCGTCTCGTATCGCCGAAATCACTCGCGCCAGATCCTGCCGATTTCCCGCGCGCACGAATCCTGCACAAACTTGACGACGGCATTCGCGGCGCGGATGTCGTGATGGCTCTGCGAATCCAGCGTGAGCGAATCGGCAACCTCGATGGCATTCCGGGGATCGACGAATACTTCGCAAACTACGGCGTCAGCAGTGAGCGCATGAAACTCGCCGCACCGGATGCGATCGTCATGCACCCGGGCCCGATGAACCGCGGCATCGAAATCGAATCCAGCCTGGCCGACAGTCCGCGCTCCATGATCACACGACAGGTGACGAACGGCCTGGCCGTGCGAATGGCCATACTGACCACCGTTTCCCAAACCGTGGACGCGCGGTGAGCCCAGGCGGACGTTCGACAACCGCGCAAAGCCAGCGTGGATCCCTGTTCGTCGAGGAAGCTGTCGTCACCGACACCCGGCAATACGATGGCAACCAGTTCGTGCTGCGACTGTTCTCTCCGAAATGTGCGGCAGCGGCGACGGCAGGTACGTTCATTCATTTGCGTTGCGATGAGTCGATACCGATGCGACGACCGCTGTCGATCATGCGAGCAAATGCAGAGGAAGGATCGATCGAGGTTTTGTTCAAGATCGTCGGCGACGGCCTGAAAGCGCTCGCAAAGCGGCAACCCGGAGACAGGTTGAGCAGCATAGGTCCGATCGGCAGGGGATTCGCCGTCCGCGATGCGCGGCCTCGCGCCGTGCTGATCGGCGGCGGGGTAGGCATTCCGCCGATGATATTCCTGGCGGAACAGATGCATCGACAGGGCTGGCGGCCGCTGCCGCTGGTGCTTATGGGCTCCGAGCTTCCCTACCCGTTTGCCTGCCGCCGCTCCAACCTGCCCGCGGCCTGGGCGGACGGCGGAACTTTCCAGACCATAGCGTCGCTGGAAGATTCGGGAATTTGCGCGCGCCTGGCAAGCCAGTCCGGCTTTGCCGGGGCGTATCGCGGCTACGTCACCGACCTGGCGAGTCGCTACCTGGGCTCGCTCAGTGCCGGCGAACTTGAAGAAACGGAGCTGTTCTCCTGCGGCCCGGCGCCGATGCTCAGGGCCGTGGCGAAGCTCGCCGGTGATTTCAGCCTGCCGTGCCAGATCGCCCTCGAGGAATACATGGCCTGTGCCGTGGGCGGATGCGCAGGATGCGCCGTATATATCACGACAGACGACGGGCCCGCGATGAAGCGCGTTTGCGTCGATGGTCCCGTGTTCGAGGCGAGCCAGGTATTCCCCGCCGGCTGACGGGCGACTCCCGCGGACGACTCAGCCGCCGAAGTTGACCTTGGCCTCGAGATTCGAACGGGAATCGGCATGTACCATCGCCTCTTCCAGCGTGATAGTGCCCGCCTTGTAAAGATTGAGCAGAGCTTCGTCGAAGTTCTGCACGCCCTTCTCACTGCTGTCCTTGAGCGCTTCCTTGACCGCGGAAATATCGCCCTTCAGGATCAGGTCCTTGATATGCGGCGTGTTCAACATCAATTCTATCGCCGCCACGCGTTTGCCATTGCGCGAGCGCACCAGCCTCTGGGAAATGATCGCGCGCAGGTAATGCGCCAGATCCATGAACACCTGCGAGTGCTGTTCCTGCGGAAACATGTTGATGATCCGGTCGAGGGTCTCCGGTGCATTGTTCGAGTGCAGCGTCGCCAGCACGAGGTGGCCGGTGCCCGCCATATCGATCGCTGACTGCATTGACTCACGATCGCGGATTTCGCCAATCTGGATGACGTCCGGAGCCGCGCGCATCGCACTCCGCAGCGCCCGCCCGTACGATTTCGTATCGAGCCCCACCTCACGCTGATTGACGATCGACTGCTTGTTAGGATGCAGAAACTCGATCGGGTCTTCGACTGTAATGATGTGCGACGAAGTCTTCTCGTTGCGATGATTGATCATCGCGGCAAGCGTCGTCGACTTGCCGTTACCGCTCGCCCCGACCATCAGAACCAGGCCGCGCTTCAGCATGACCAGGTCCTTGAGCTGCTCGGGCATGCCCAGCTCGTCCAGGTTCGGCATTTCCGCGGTAATGTATCGCAAGACCATCGCGACATTGCCGCGCTGGTGGAACACGTTTACGCGAAACCGGCCCAGGCCGGGCTCGGAAATTGCAAAATCCACTTCCAGTTCACGGGTAAACTGATCCAGCAATTCCTCGGTCATCAACTCGATCGCCGCCTGCTTGACCATTTTTGGGGTCATCTCGAGCTTGTTGACCGGCATGATCTTGCCGTCAATCTTGATCTTCGCCGGTGCAAACGGCGCAAAAAAAAGGTCGGACGCCTTTTTCTCGACCATCAGTTTGAATAGCGGTTTGACGTTCATCCGTTTGCCTCACCTATGTCGTGGACGCGCTCAGAAAGTCCGAGCCGTGTCCTCTTCCATGATTCTGAGGCTTTCCGACTGGTGATCGGCAAGCGAGGAATCCCGCTTGCTCTCCAGCTTGACGCGCAACCGCAGTTCGTTCTTCGAATCCGCATTCCGCATCGCCTCCTCGTAAGATATATGCCCTTCCTCGTAGAGTGCGAACAGGGCCTGATCGAACGTCTGCATGCCAAGACGCGTCGACTTGGCCATGATCTCCTTGATCTGCCCCACTTCGCCCTTGAATATCAGGTCTGCGATCAGCGGCGTATTCAGCATGATCTCCATGGCGGCAATTCGTCCCACGCCGCTTTCGCGCGGAATCAGCCGTTGGGACACGAACGCCCGCGTATTGAGGGATATGTCCATCAGGAGCTGGGCGCGGCGCTCTTCAGGGAAGAAGTTGACGATGCGATCGAGCGCCTGGTTCGCACTGTTCGCATGCAGGGTGGCGAGGCACAGATGCCCGGTCTCGGAAAACTGTATGCCGTACTCCATCGTTTCGCGGTCACGGATTTCGCCGATCAGGATGACATCCGGCGCCTGGCGCAGGGTATTTTTCAGCGCAGCGTGCCAGGAATCGGTGTCTACTCCGACTTCCCGCTGGGTAATCACGCATCCCTGGTGCGGGTGTACGTATTCCACGGGATCCTCGATCGATACGATATGACCCTTGGAGTTCTGGTTGCGGTGGCCAATCATCGCCGCCAGCGTCGTGGACTTGCCGGAACCGGTACCGCCGACAACGATCACCAGTCCGCGCTTGTTCATCACGACGTCTTTCAGGATCGGCGGCAAATCGAGATCCTCGAGCGTCGGAATTTCCGTCGTGATCGTGCGAAGCACGGCCCCGATCATGCCCTGCTGGATGAATGCGCTAACGCGAAATCGTCCGATGCCCTGCGGCGCTATGGCGAAATTGCATTCCTTGGTGGCGTCGAATTCCTTGATCTGCTTGTCGTTCATGATGGAGCGCACGATCATCGCCGACTGATCTGCGGTCAAGGGCGTGTCCGTCGCCTTGTGGATGGTACCGTCGACCTTGATCGCCGGTGGAAAACCGGCCGTGATGAAAAGGTCGGAACCGTCTTTCTCGACCATTTTTCGCAGCAAATTCTGGGTCAGCCGTACCGCTTGTTCGCGTTCCATTGTCCTGTCACTCCTCTCTCCGCCTCCGGCAATCTTCCGTATGCCGTCAGAAATTTTCCTTGTTTACCGCGCGGAAGCGTGCCTCCTCCTTGTTGATGAGGCCTTTGGTCATCAGTTCATGCAGATTCTGGTCGAGGGTCTGCATACCCACGGCACCACCCGTCTGGATCGACGAATACATTTGCGCGATCTTGCCTTCGCGGATCAGGTTCCGGATGGCGGGTGTACCGATCATGATTTCGTGAGCGGCTATACGTCCGCCACCGATCTTTTTCAGCAGCGTCTGCGAAATGACCGCTCGCAGCGATTCCGACAACATCGCGCGCACCATTTCCTTTTCCGCTGCGGGGAATACGTCGACGATACGATCGATGGTCTTCGCTGCCGAACTGGTGTGCAGGGTGCCGAAGACCAGGTGACCGGTCTCGGCGGCCGTCAGTGCGAGCCGGATCGTTTCGAGGTCCCGAAGCTCCCCGACGAGGATGACGTCCGGATCCTCTCGCAACGCAGAACGCAGGGCCTCGTTGAACCCCAGGGTGTCGCGATGCACTTCCCGCTGGTTGACCAGCGATTTCTTGCTTTCGTGTACGAATTCGATCGGATCCTCGATGGTAAGAATATGATCCGGCTTGTTGTCATTGACATAGTCGACCATGGCTGCGAGCGTCGTTGATTTTCCCGACCCGGTGGGCCCGGTAACCAGGACGATGCCGCGAGGATGCATGGCCAGGTCCTTGAAAATCTTTGGTGCACCGAGATCATCCAGGGACAGAATTGCCGAAGGAATGGTGCGGAACACGGCCGCCGATCCCCGGTTCTGGTTGAAGGCATTGACGCGGAACCGTGCCAGCTTCGGGATCTCGAAGGAAAAGTCCGTCTCCAGGAATTCCTCGTAGTCCTTGCGCTGCTTGTCATTCATGATGTCGTACACCATGCTATTGACGTCTTTGTGGGTCAGCGCCGGCATGTTGATGCGTTTCATGTCGCCATCGACGCGAATCATCGGCGGAACGCCGCCAGACAGGTGCAGGTCCGATGCGTTGTTTTTGACGGAAAAGGACAACAGCTGGGCAACGTCGACTGCCATGGAACTCCCTCTGGATTTTTAACGGCCGGACTTACCATAACCCGGCCCGTTGGCTGCCTAGTATAGCCGAGCACTCGGGGCAAAACGTGATTGGAGTCACGGAAAACTTTCGGAAAATCCAAGATTTGCTGGCTAAAGCGACGGCAGATGCCGGGCGCCCGCCGGGCTCGGTACGGCTGTTGGCGGTGAGCAAGACACAGCCCGTGGAAGCGGTCCTGGCGGCGGCTGAAAGCGGCCAACGCGAGTTCGGTGAAAACATCGTCGGCGAGGGGCTGCGCAAGATGGCCGACGCCGGCAGGGACGACCTGGTATGGCACTTCATCGGTCATCTGCAGGCCAACAAGTCGCGCGACGTCGCCGAGCACTACAACTGGGTACACACTGTCGACCGCATGAAGATCGCCCGGCGACTGAGCGACCAGCGGCCCGCGGCCAACGCGGCGCTGAACGTTTGCATCCAGGTGAACATCGACAACGAGGCAAGCAAGTCGGGCATCGTGCCGGCGGAACTCGCCGAACTCGCGTCAGCCGTCGCCGAGTTGCCACGATTGCGCCTGCGCGGCCTGATGTGCCTGCCGGCCATTCGGACATCGTTCGAGGAGCAGCGCCGGCCGTTCGCCCGATTGCGGGAGCTCAAGGAAATGCTGGGCGGCCAAGGGCTCGAACTTGACACGCTGTCGATGGGCATGAGCTCCGACTTTGTCGCGGCGATCCACGAAGGTGCGACAATCGTTCGCCTGGGGTCGGCGCTTTTCGGACAGCGCAAAGGGTGACGCAGCCGGCGGCGGGCGGGGGAGGCAGGTAAATGTACGGGGGAGGATCATGATCAAAACCAGGACCGGGCTGATCGGCGGCGGCAACATGGCGCGCGCGATTGCCGGTGGATTGCTGCGTGGCGGCATGCATGCGACCAATCTGTTGATCGCCGAACCCAGGCCCGAGCAATGCGAATTGCTGAGGAAGGAGTTGCCGGGAGCGCTGGTCAGCGAAGACAACGCGCTGGTTGCCGCGGCCGCGCAGACCCTGCTGTTTGCCGTCAAGCCGCAAATCCTGCGATCCGTTTGCGAGGGCCTCCGCGACGTTGTCCAGCAGCGCAAACCATTGATCATGTCCATCGCCGCAGGAGCGCGTATCGATGACATCGACGCATGGTTGGGAGGCAGCCTCCGCGTCGTGCGCGTCATGCCGAATCAGCCGGCGCTCATCGATCAGGGCATATCGGCGCTGTACGCCAACGCCCGCACGGATCCCGCCGGACGCATCCTGGCGGAGAAAGTCATGTCGGCTGTCGGCGAAGTCGTGTGGATGGACAGTGAATCGAGGATGGATGCGGTCACGGCCGTATCCGGCACCGGTCCGGCGTATTTCTACCTGCTGATCGACGTAATGATAGAGACCGCGATAAAGCTGGGTATCGATCCCGCAACGGCGCGAACACTGGCTGTCGAGACGGCCCGGGGAGCTACCGCGCTTGCAGCGGCTCAGGACGAGCCTATGGCACAGATGATCGACCGGGTGCGCTCGCCGGGCGGGACGACGACGGCAGCGTTCGAGTATCTGGAGAAGGCGGATGCGCGTGGTATCTTTGCCCGGGCGATTGTCGCCGCCAGGGATCGGGCGGCGGAACTCGCCAATTCCTGAGGCAGGTCATGACAAATCGGCTAACGGCGCAAGCTAGATGATTCAGGCCCTGATCTTTCTGCTGGACACCTTTGCCCGGCTGTACTTGCTGATACTGTTGCTGCGATTCTGGCTGCCGTTCATGCGCGCAAATTTTCGAAACCCGGTGGCGCAGGGCGTTTTGAAGTACACGTCGCCGCTGGTGGTGCCGGTGCGGCGCTACGTACCATCTGTCGGCCGGCTGGACACGGCAACCGTACTTGTCGCTTTCGTCATCCAGTTCGTCACGTCGCTGCTAATACTTATGCTGGGCTACGGACCGGGAGCGCTCGGCATACTTGCGTCAACAACCGGAATACTGTCCATGGTGGCCGCGGCATTCATCAACCTGGCGATACTGAGCGTTATCATGTTCATCGTCGCAATCGTCATACGCGTGATCCTGAACCTGGTCGGCCGCTATTTCGGGCCGCTATCCGATCTTCTCGCGGATATGACCGAGCCGCTATTGCAGCCAATCCGCAAATTGGTTCCACCATTGGGCGTCATCGATCTCTCGGCTTATATTGCGATCGTACTTTTGATCGCACTGAACATGGTATTGACCGACCTCCTGCCGGCGATTCCCTGAGCCGGCGAGTGTCTAGGCCGCAAGTCGGCAATGGTCTATAGTGCTCCTGTCACAGCAGGTTCCGTGCCGGGGGACGGTGCATATGAAGTTCATTACAAGAATTGTCTCTTTGTCGTTGTTGTCCGTCATGACCGCCTGCGGAGGCCCGGGTGAAAATGCCACTGTGCCGGAGGCACAGCCGGCAGGTGCGTCTTCGTCCGACATCGGCAGCCATGTTGTGCACTTCAGCGCCCAACTCACCGAGCAGTTGCCACCCGAGGTTGCCCGCGCGTACGACATCCTGCGCAGCAAGAATCGCGCCATGTTGAACGTGGCGATTCTGGAGGCAGACAGCGGCAAGCCGGTGACGGCTGAAGTGACGGTCAAGACCGTGAATCTGACCGGACAGATGAAGAACGTGGTGATGCGGAAAATTCAGGAGCAGGACGCGATC
>DATICC010000497.1:0-4523 GCA_035457045.1 Woeseiaceae bacterium
CGCACCGTCGCGGCGGGGCGCGCTTACATGCGGAAGATTCCGTAGGGCGTCTCCCCGTCACGCGGGCGGTTCATCGATGCCGAAATGGACTGGCCGAGTACCTTGCGCGTATCCACCGGGTCGATCACGCCGTCGTCCCACAAGCGCGCGCTGGCGTAATAGGGATGGCCCTGCGTTTCATACTGGTCGCGGATTTCCTTTTCGAATTTCGCTTTGTCCTTGTCCGGCCAGGTCTCGCCTTTCGCGGCCAGCCCGTCCTGCCGCACCGTCGACAGCACCAGGGCCGCCTGCTCCCCGCCCATCACGGAGATGCGAGCGTTCGGCCACATCCACAGCAATCGCGGGCCGTAGGCCCGGCCGCACATGGCGTAATTCCCGGCGCCGAAGGAGCCGCCGACGATGACCGTGAACTTCGGCACCGTTGCGGTTGCCACGGCGTTGACCATCTTCGCCCCGTCCTTGGCGATGCCGCCGTGCTCGTACTTCTTGCCGACCATGAAGCCGGTGATGTTCTGCAGGAACACGAGCGGTATGCCGCGGCGGTTGCACAACTGGATGAAGTGCGCGCCTTTTTGCGCCGACTCCGAAAACAGAATACCGTTGTTCGCAAGGATCCCCACCGGGTAACCGTACAGGTGCGCGAAGCCGCAGACGAGCGTCGGCCCGTACAGCGCTTTGAACTCCTGGAACTCCGATGCATCGACGATGCGCGCGATGACCTCGCGGATGTCGTACGTGAAACGATAATCGCGGGACACGATGCCGTACATCTCGTCGGCCGGGTATTCCGGCTCGCGGACCTCGCGCAGTTTCAGCGGAATGTTCTTCCGCCAGTTCAGGTTGGATACGATCTCGCGGACTTTTTCCAGCGCTTCCGTGTCATTGGCCGCCAGGTAATCGGTGACGCCAGATATGCGCGAATGCACATCGCCGCCGCCCAGGGTCTCTGCATCGACGATCTCGCCGGTGGCAGCCCGAACGAGCGGCGGGCCGCCGAGAAAGATCGTGCCCTGGTTGCGCACGATGACGGCTTCGTCGCACATCGCGGGCACGTAGGCTCCGCCCGCGGTGCAGGAACCGAGAACCGCGGCGATCTGCGGCAGGCCGAGCGCCGACATGCGCGCCTGGTTGTAGAAAATCCGTCCGAAATGATCGCGATCCGGAAAGACCTCGTCCTGCATCGGCAGGAACGCGCCGCCGGAATCGACCAGGTAGATGCACGGCAGGCCGTTCTGCTCGGCGATTTCCTGCGCACGCAGGTGCTTGCGCACAGTCAGCGGGTAGTAGGTACCGCCTTTCACGGTCGCATCGTTGGCGACAATCATGCAGTCGGTGTCGCTGACCTGACCGATGCCGGCGATGATGCCGGCGGCGGGAACCTCGTTGTCGTACAGGCCGTACGCGGCGAGCTGGCCGATCTCGAGAAAGGGAGCGCCGCGATCGACGACCGTGCGGATGCGGTCCCGTGGCAGCAGTTTGCCGCGCGCGAGGTGCTTCTCGCGTGCTCGCGTGTTGCCCCCTTCAGCGACCTGCTGGTGGGTCTTGCGCAAATCCTCTGCGAGTTTGCGGTTCGCTTTCGCGTTTTGCGCGAAGTCCTTCGAGTCGCTCTTGATCTTCGTTTTTATCAGCGGCATCGGGTTCCACAGACGTCTATCGGGTGGTGTTGAACAGTTCGCGCCCTATGAGCATGCGGCGTATCTCGCTGGTGCCGGCGCCGATCTCGTAGAGTTTTGCGTCCCGCAACAGCCGGCCGGCCGGATATTCATTGATGTAGCCGTTGCCGCCGAGCGCCTGGATCGTTTCACCGGCCATCCAGGTCGCCCGCTCGGCAGCGAGCAGGATACACCCGGCGGCGTCGAAGCGCGTCGCCTGGTTCCGGTCGCAGGCCCGTGCCACGGCATACACATACGAACGGCAGGCATTCATGGTCGTGTACATGTCGGCGATCTTGCCCTGCATCAGCTGAAAGGTGCCGATCGGACGACCGAACTGTTTGCGATCGTGCACGTACGGCATCACCAGGTCATAGCAGGCGCGCATGATGCCGAGCGGACCGGCCGCAAGTATCACCCGCTCGTAGTCCAGGCCGCTCATGAGGATCTGTGCGCCCTTCCCTGCCTCGCCGAGCAGGTTCCCGGCCGACACGATGCAGTCCTGCAGAACGATCTCGGAAGTATCCGAACCGCGCATGCCCAGCTTGTCGAGTTTCTGCGCCGTTGAGTACCCGCGCGCGTCGCGTTCGACGATGAACGCGCTCAGCTTCGGTTCGTCCCCGTTGCCGTTGGTCACGGCATAGACAATCGTTACATCGGCCTCGGGGCCATTCGTGATCCACATCTTGCTGCCACTCAGCACCCAGTCCCCGCCCTTCTTTGCGGCCACGGTGCGCATGCCCATCACATCGGAGCCCGCCCCGGCCTCGCTCATCGCGAGCGCCCCGACGTGCTCGCCGGAAATCAGGCGCGGCAGGAATTTTTTCTTTTGCGCAGGCGTGCCCCAGCGACGCAACTGGTTTACACAGAGATTGGAATGCGCGCCATATGAAAGTCCGACCGATGCCGAGGCCCGGCTGATTTCTTCCATCGCGATCACGTGCGCGAGGTAACTCAGGCCCGCGCCGCCGAATTCTTCCTCGACGGTAATGCCGAGCAAGCCCAGCTTGCCGAGCTCGGGCCACAGGTCGCGCGGAAAGCGGTTGCTGCTGTCGATCTCCGCAGCGCGCGGCGCAATGCGGTCGGAGGCGAACTCACGCACGCTGTCGCGCAGGAGATCGATGTCCTCACCGAGGCCAAAATCGAAATCGAACATAATCGGGCACCCCCGGGATGGATGTGCCCATCATGCGGAAACCGGCGCAGCGCTTGAATACCATAGCTGGGGTAGCAACCGCTGTGGTTGTATGCGCCCGCATTGCGGGCGACTCCAATCCTGGTCCCGTACTACAAGCCGGCGCCGCATCGCTATGCCTTTCTCGCTCAGAAAAAATACTAATTCGCTCGAAAGGCATAGCGCCGCGCCGCCGGCTGGATGTCCGCGCGATTGGCCGCCACCGTACGGGCTGGCATCGTGCCGGTGGAAACGTGCCGCCAGTCCTTCGAGCGAATTAGTATTTTTTCTGAGCGAGAAGGGCTAACGGCACGTTTCCACCGGTGCGGTGCCAGCATCGAAAGGTCGCCTGCAGTGCAGGCTCCTACAGGGCAAGCCCACAATTCACAGCGAGTCGCGAGCACTGCTCGCTCCTACAGGATCCGGTCCTTGGGGACGTAGTCGAAGATGAAGGTGATGCGGTCTTCGCTGCCCTTGTTCATCACCGAGTGCGTTTTCTGGTTGTTGATCTCGTAGGCTTCGCCCACTTTGAACTGGTAGGGCTGGCCGTCGATCATGAAGCGTACGCGCGGGTTGGTAGTGATCGGCACGTGTATGCGGTGGCCGTGATGGAATGACGGGTGCTTGTCGACGTGCGGCGTGATCTTTCCTCCCGCGAGCAGCTTTGCCGCCATGGCGCGGATCACCGTGCCCCCCGGCGGGTAATGCTTTCCTATGATGTCGTTCATCAATGGCAGTGCCGCTTCTGACAACCGCGCCCAGCCCGGCTCCTTGTTGACTACGATGTCCGGCCAGCGGTCGATCTGCACGAACAACATGACGATCGACTCGGTCGCATGGTGAACTTCGAACGCTTCCTGGCGGTACTTGTCTTCCTTCCAGGCCTCTTCTTCCTGCGCAAGTATGGTGTCGCGCAAGCGTTGCACGTCAACCTGCCCGAGTTCGCGTAACGGCGTATCGATGTTCATCTGACGTTCTCGATCCGATTCTACTCACTGCCGCCGCGAGCATTGCGCAGTTCCGTCGCCAAAGACAATACGTAGTTTCTTATGGCCTCCGCCTCATCGAGTTCCAGCTTGAATGACGGCATGCCGTTGGCGCTCCTCGCACCGCCCACGACAATTGCTGGCCAAGCCTCGTGGACGTCCTTCGCGCTGTAGCGCAGGTCCGGAACGGTGCCGCCATAGCGCGCGACGGCATTCTTCCCATGGCAACCGCCGCAGTTCTGAGAGTACAGGTCCCGGCCCGCTTCGATCTGCTCCGCCGACGCCGACAGTGCGGGTTGCTCGGGCAATTGCCGAGGGATTGCGGCCACCGCCGGCACCTCGCGCTCGCTGCCCAATGCGAAGGCCATCAGCCGGGTCGGTCCCTGCGGGCGGTCTCCGGCATGCAGTTCCGGGTAGGCGAACTGGACGCCGCCGCCGGCGCCGACCGGGATCAGCACGAACTGTTTTCCGCCCAGCGCATAACTCACCGGCGCTGCCGTGATCGCCGATCCGGTCATGACCCGCCACAGCAATTCACCGCTGTCCGCGGCATAGGCCTCGAACGCACCGAGCGCATCGCCCTGGAACACCAGCCCGCCGGCCGTCGCCAGTACGCCGCCATTGAACGGGAACGGGCGGTCGACCGTCCAGCGCGCGGCTTGTTTCACCGGGTCCCAGGCCAGCAGTTTGCCCGGACTGAATGGCTGGCCA
>DATICC010000498.1:0-4007 GCA_035457045.1 Woeseiaceae bacterium
GGGGACGGCAGTTCGTCTACCGAGCTGACCTTGCCTGCCGGTCAGCACACATTGCAGCTGCTGTTCGCCGATCACCTGCACATACCGCACGAGCCGCCGGTGTATTCCGAACGGATTTCCGTCACAGTCGAATAGGCGACCGATAGTCTTGCTTGAGCGAATGAGACTACGCTAATAGAATTCGCTGGCCGGCCCCCGGCCGCCTGGGCGAATTTCGGCCCGGGACCGCCACCAGCTACAGATTATGAAGAAAAAAAGTATAGGAATCAGCGGTTTATCGGTATACGTGCCGCCGTTCCGCGTGTGGCTGGAAGACTGGTGCAACTGGACCGGCAACCATTGGCCCAGGGTTCGCGAGGTGGTCGGGCGCAGTTTCAGGGTGCGCGGGCCCCAGCAAAGCGTGTACACCATGGCCGCGACCGCGGTCATGCGGCTGATTCGGCAATACGATATAGACCCTTCGCGCGTGAAATTCCTTGGCCTCGGCACAGAGTCGAGCACCGATAATTCCGCCGGCGCGATTATTGTCAAAGGCATGGTCGATCGTGCACTGACGACGCAAGGCAAACCACCGATCGCCCGAAGCTGTGAGGTACCGGAATTCAAGCACGCCTGCCTTGGAGGCGTTTACGGCATGAAAGGTGCACTGCGGCACCTCGCACTCGACGGCGCCGGCAGCCAGGCGATAGTCGTTTGCGCCGACATTGCGGAGTATGCCCGTGGCAGCAGCGGCGAACCGACCCAGGGGGCGGGCGCGATCGCAATGTTGCTGGAGGAAGATCCGACGCTTGCGGAAGTCGACCTGATTCGATCGGGCTCGGCATCGGATTACAGGATCATCGATTTTCGCAAACCGATGTTGCGCTTCTGTGGACAGGATCGAAGCGAGAGCCACCAGGTCCAGGATTTCCCCGTTTTCAATGGCAAATATTCGACGACCTGTTATATCGACGAGACCTTGCACGCATTGAATGACATGTATGCAAAGCGGGGCGTGAAGGCAATTGATTATCTGCGCTCACTCAAGACGGTCTTCATGCATCGCCCGTACCGACGAATGCCCGAGACCGGCTGGGCCGTCGCCTACCTGTTCGCACTCGGAAACGGCAGCGCCGAAGACCAGGCCGAACTTGCATCCTACTGCTACGAAGCCGGTATCGAGCCGGACGCTTTGCTCAGGGAAATGCTCAGCAAGCCAGAAATCGTTGCCCTGGCGAATCCCGAGCAGCTGAATTACGAGGCGTACCCGATGACCATGGCGGTCTTCCGCGTGTTTCGCGCTTCGCGCCGCTACAGCCGCGAGATCCTCGACAAGCTGGCGCTCGGCAGTGACATGATGCTGGATCTGGGCAACCTCTACACGGCCGCACTTCCTGCCTGGCTGGCTGCCGGCTTCGAACAGGCACTTGACGAGGGCCGCGATCTGCAGGGCGAAGAGCTGCTTACGCTCGGATATGGCAGCGGAGATGCCGCCGAAGTCATACCTTTCTTCGTGTCGGAACGCTGGCGTGAAGCTACCGCCCGCATCGGTTTCGCAGCCGCGATGGAAATGGCTGTCGACCTGACCGCCGCACAATACGAAGCATTGCACGACGGGCGGCGCCCGACCGGCCTCGAGTACCTGCCACATCACGAATTCGTGATCGACAAGGTCGGCCGAACGGATCAGCGGCAGTTTCAGGACCTCGGCATCGAATACTATCGATACGTCGGCTGACGATTACCATCGCTTCCGATCTGTGTACGCGGCCAGGGTTGCCGCAAACCTCGTGCGGAGCTCATCCCATTCCATTTTGAACCACGGCGTGAATGCCTGTGGCGAAGACTGCAGTTCCCTGGTCAGGGCCGATGCTTCGACATGCCGGATGGCAGCAATTTCGGTCCTGTTCGGCCGCACGGGATCGTCGCTGCGCCCGAGGAAAACCGAGCAGAGTTCATTCTCCGAGCCCTTGTCGCCGAAGCGCGCCTGGTAACTGAACTTGTAGACAAACTCGAGACTGGCCTCGATCCCCAGCTCATCGGCCAGGCGGCGCCGGGTGGCGTCCGGCATGCCCTCGCCCTTGCGCGGATGGCTGCAGCAACTGTTCGACCAGTACATGGGCCAGAGACGCTTTCCGGCCGCACGCTGCTGCAACAGCAGTTCACCGCGGTTGTTGAAAATGAACAGGGAGAATGCCCGGTGCAGTATCCCTTCGCCGTCGTGGCAGCGGCCCTTGTCCAGGAATCCCGCTTCCGCATCATCGCTGTCCACCAGGATGAGTTGCTCGCTGTCCGAGGACACCACGCGGTTACCGCCGTCAGCCCTGCTCATCGCGGCCCCCCCGTCACTGCAAATCCGCTGATGACCTCGAATCCCGCTGCCGAAAGGGCGCCGGACACCTCTTCGGTCGTGCCGGGACACAGCGCCACTATGGAACCGCCACCGCCCGCGCCGGTAAGTTTCGCACCTGCCGCGCCACCGGACCGGGCTATGTCCACCATCTCCTCGAGCAACGGTGTCGACACTTGCAGCGCGTTGAGCAATCCGTGTGCGATATTCATCAGCGAGCCGAGCTTCGCATCATCTCCCTTGCCCAGTGCATGGGCGCCTTCGAGACTGACTTGCCCGATTTCATCGAAAATCCTCTCATGGGCTGCTTTGGCCTTCAGCCAGCGTTCGCGTACGGCCTCCACCTGTTGGCGCGTGCTGCCACGCGTGCCGCTCCATGCAATCACCAGTGGCGGAAGCCGGTCAAGTGAAAGCTTCCGGATGCGCCTCGGCCCCTTCCTTCGATAGACGATGGCTTCGCCGAATACGGCAACGGTGTTGTCGATACCGGATGGCGTACCGTGAGAGATCGTCTCGCACTCGAACGCAAGATCATTGACTGTCCTGTCGTTCATGCCGAGAGAGTAAGCGCTGTCCAGCGCACGGATCATGGCGACGGCCAATGCCGCGGAAGCGCCCAGGCCCGCCGCGGGAGGAATCCGCGCATCGACGTGCATGAGAAATCGCTGCGACTCCAGCCCGAGATGCCGGATCACGAGTTGCAGCAACGCCATCGCGCCGTCGGCCGCGTCCTGCCCGAGATCCCGCTCGAGATTCCAGGACGGAATGCGCAACATCGTACCTGACGGACTGGCGTACACGGATGCGCTGATCGCCTCTGGCAATGGCAGCGCCACGGCCGGACGTCCGTAAACCACTGCGTGCTCGCCGAGCAATATGACCTTGCCCGAGGCGCTGCCGCGACCCAGTGCCGTGTCACCGGGATCGCGCTGCGCCGATTCGATCTCAGCAACGATATGCCGCGCCTTGCTCTCGGAAATCCGCTCGCTTTCTATCATCGAACGTACAACCTGGTCCTGCAGGTGGCGGGGCACGTCTGCGGCCAGGGCAACACTCCGGGCATGCAGCCGCATATGGCCGCGCTGTATGCCATCCGTCGCCAACGCCCTCAGTGCGGCGAAGTTTTGCGCAAGCCCGACAGCGGTCATCAGTTCACCGAGTTCCTGCGACGAGCTGACGGCCGCGATGCACAGGCCCGCAGCCGCGGCCGGGTTCGCTTTCACGGAGCCGCCGACCGTGCCCATCCGCACCGGCAGGCGCAGCATGCCGCGAAGATCACCGTTGTCCGCTGCGGTCCAGCTCGTCAAGGCACGGTAGGCGCCATCGCGCACCGCATAAGCGTGCGCGCCCGCCTCGAGTGCCCGCCAGTCGTTACCGGTGGCGACGGCGACTGCATCCA
This sequence comes from Woeseiaceae bacterium, assembly GCA_035457045.1. Classification (GTDB taxonomy): domain Bacteria; phylum Pseudomonadota; class Gammaproteobacteria; order Steroidobacterales; family Woeseiaceae; genus JAKEGN01. Next base: position 3,729 of record DATICC010000498.1, read on the forward strand.
TGCCGTTCATGATGCCCTTGTTGTGCGTCGCAGCGCGGTGGGGGTCGACGAGGGCAATCTCGTTGGCCAGCACGATAGCGTCCCGCAGCCTCGCGCCGTCGGCCCCCAAACGATCGACAGGAATGCTGGCGCTCGCGCAGACGATCGAGCGATCGGCAAGATTGGATACGATTTTCAGTACGGCAGATGCACCGGCCAACTCGGCAACACGGCCGGCTATGCCCTCGCACATCGTGTTCACGAGGTTCGCCCCCATGGCATCCCGTGTATCGACGAGCA
>DATICC010000499.1:0-6056 GCA_035457045.1 Woeseiaceae bacterium
AGTTCGTAATAGGCCCACCAGCTGCCGAGCGCGATGCCGACGGTAAGAAACAGCCACGCCATCGTCGTCCATGGTCGAGTCCAGCGCGCCCAGCGCTGGTCGAGCTGGCCGCTCAGCATCGCGGCGATGGCAAAGGCAAACGCCACCGAAAATCCGACATAGCCGACGTACAGGATCGGCGGGTGAATCGCGAGCCCGGGGTCCTGGAGCAGCGGGTTCAGGTCCGCGCCATCCGGCGGTGCGGGTATCAGCCGTTCGAAAGGATTGGACGTCAGCAGGGTAAACAACAGGAAGCCACAGCTCAGCAGGCCGAGCACTCCCATGACCCGGGCCGAAAACGACAACGGCAGGTCACCGCTGTAACGACCGACCGCGACGGTCCATATGGCGAGTATAAGGGTCCAAAGTAACAAGGATCCCTCGTGGGCGCCCCAGACGGCGGAGAACTTGTAGATGTCCGGCAAGGCCAGTTGCGAATGATTGGCGACGTACAGCACCGAAAAATCACTCTGCAGGAACGACCAGGCGAGACAGACGAATGCCACGCTGACGAACAGCAGCTGACCGAGCGCTGCCGGCCGTGCGACAGCCATCATCGCCTGGTCGCCGCGGTGTGCGCCGGCGAGCGGCAACAGCGCCTGGCAGATCGCGAGCGACAATGCGAGGATCAGGGCGAAGTGTCCTATCTCGGGTATCACTGCGCGTTGCCTCCCTCTTGCGCCGCTTCCGCCGCTTTCTCGGCAGCGTGCCTGGCCAGCGTGTCGGCGACCTCCGGCGGCATGTAATTCTCATCATGCTTGGCGAGTACCGTATCGGCCATGAACCGTCCGTCATCGCCCAGCCGGCCGTGGGCGATGATCCCCTGGCCCTCGCGAAACAGGTCCGGCAGCACGCCGCTGTAGGCCACCACGAGCTCGGATTCGAGATCCGTCAGAGTGAATTCGATCTCCAGCTCGCCGGTCCTGCGCTTGACGCTGTCTTCCATCACCAGTCCGCCTACGCGGAAGTTCCGATCGTCCGGCACGTTGCCCTTCTCGACTTCCGAAATCTCGACGTAGAACATCATATTGTCCTGAAATGCGCGCAGCGTCAGTGCCGCGGCAATTGCGACGCCCGCCACGGCCAGGCCGACCGCAAGCATGCGTTGTTGTCTTGGTTTCATTCTTTTGTCTCCGTTGCGCCATTCTGTGCGCGGATTTGCTGCAGGACGTTGCGATAGCGCCGCCTGGCCTGCACCGCGCAAAGGACCAGCACTATTACCGTCAGCCCCACGGAACTCCATACGTAGGCGCCGTAGCCGCCCATGGCCAGAGTGTCACTCACGGTTCTGCCCTTGTGCCAGTCGCCAGCTGGTGAACCCACCGTGCCCGACGCTCCCGATGCAGCACTTCGCTGCGCACCCTGTGCAGCAGGAGCGCGCCGAAAATCAGTGTGAACGCGAGGATATTGACGAGCAGCGGATTCAGCATTTCCGGAGGCATTTTTCCCTCGAGTACCGTCTGGCCCTGGTGCAGTGACGTCCACCAATAGACCGAGTAGTGAATGATCGGAATATTGACCGCTCCGACCAGCGCCAGTACGGCACTGGCCTTGTCTGCTTTCTGCAGATCGTCGATTGCCGAACGCAACGCCATGTAGCCGAAATACAGGAACAACATGAGCAGTTGCGACGTCAGCCTCGGATCGCCCCATTCCCACCAGGTTCCCCACATCGGGCGGCCCCAGATCGACCCGGTGGCCAGCGCAAGAAAAGTGAACCAGGCGCCGAGTGGCGCTGCAGCTGCGGCGACCGCGTGTGCGAGCTTCATGCGCCATATCAGCCCGATCGCCGCCGAGATTGCCATGATCGAGTAGGCCATCATCGACAGGTAAGCCGTCGGTACATGCACGTATATGATGCGGAACGCATCTTTTTGCTGGTAGTCCATCGGCGCCACGAAAAGTCCGTTCCAGCTGCCGTATGCAAACAGCAGCAGTCCGGCAACGGTGAAAGTCCGCACGAATGCCGGGGCGATGCGGTAGAAGTGCGGCGGTGACGCCAGTTTATGAAAGAAAGTCCACATGATCCCGGTTCTTAAATCCCAGTTCTCAAACCCAGTCCTTACTCGTTGCTGATTTTCAGGGCTGCCGCCGTTGCGAATGGTGACAGCGCCAGCGTGAGCATGCAGTAAGCGGCAAGAAAATACACACCCGCCGACGGCGAGTCCCCGGCTACTGCCAACGACACCGTCCTGGCGCCGAAGATCAGTACCGGCATGGCGAGCGGCAGAATCAACAGGCTCAGCAATGCGTTACCCCGGTTCAGTCCGACCGTCAGTGCTGCCCCGATGGAGCCGAGCATGCTGAGACTCAGCGTACCGAGAGTCAGCGTCAGCACCAGTAATCCCGTCACAGTCGGCGGCAGCCGGAAAGTCATCGCCAGCAAGGGTGAGACGAGTACCAGCGGCAGCCCGGTCACCAGCCAGTGCGCCAGAGCCTTGCCGAAGACCAGCAGCGGCAGGGGTTGGGGGCTCAGGATCAGCTGATCCAGGCTGCCGTCCTCGTAGTCCGAAAGGAACAGGCCGTGCAGCGCCAGCAGGGTCGCAAGCAGTGCGCCAACCCAGAGTACGCCAGGGCCGTTCAGCAGCAGTTGCTCGGAACTCGGTCCCGTAGCAAGCGGGAACAGGGTACAGACCATGGCGTAGAACATCAGCGGATTCAATGCGTCTCCGGGTCGTTTCCAGGCTAGCAACAGGTCGCGCCTGACAATCGCGGCCAAGCCGGCAGCGAGGTCAGATTCCCCTGTATCCAAATCAGTCATTGCAGTCGGATCCGTCGGATCGGCGCACTGACGTCGATCGCGTGGTGGCTGGCGATCACGCAGAGACCTCCAGATTTCAGTTTCCTTTCGATCATGTCCCGAACCAGTGCCTGCCCTGCACTGTCGAGGTTGGTCAATGGCTCATCCATCAGCCAGAGTTTCGACTCGGACAACATCAGCCTGGCGAGGGCTACACGCCTCTGCTGGCCGGCCGACAACGCGCGCAGCGGCAATCGGTCCAGGCCGCTCAGGCCCAGCCTCTCGAGCAACCCATCGGGTCTCTGCCACACGCGTCCGCGCAGACGTATGTCGAAGGCCAGGTTTTCGACCAGGCTCAAGTCGTACTTCAGCCCCAGCCGATGCGAAAGCCAGCCCATCTCGGCACACAGGGCCTGGCGGTTTCCGAGCGTCGTTTTGCCTCGCCAGAGGACAGCGCCCGTATCCAGGGACAGCAACCCGGCAATGGCACGCAACAGGCTGGTCTTGCCGCTCCCGTTCGGTCCCTCGACCAGCAGCATCTCGCCTTCCGCCAGCGCAAAATCCAGATTTTCGAACAGGCGGCGCTCGCCCCGGTAAAGGCGCAGTCCCGTTGCCGAAAGCATTGCGGTCAAGCTCCTGTCCCGCCGGGCCTGCGATTCGACACCCGTAGGTCTGCAAATTCGTCAAAGCTAAAAATTATAAATTTCATTGGATTACTGGGGTTTCTTAATGTGACTTGCTGTCAATCACTCCGGACTCGCTGAATCTGCCGACCCGGGCTCAGTGTGTTTGCAGCTGCGCTGGTCCGGCCGTACACTGTTCGGCCCCGGTTACTAATCAAGATCAACAAGGATCCAAAGAAAGTAACTGTATCAGAATGAAAAACCGGGACTAAACAGAGTTCATATAAATGGAACTTGCGGCGGCCGGATTGCAGGAACAGCCTTTTCGTACTCACGGGAAGTCGCTGGTGTACGTGCCGTATGCAGCCCAACTGGCGGCGACGCAGTTCCTGAAGGATACGGCGGCGCATTCCCACGGACTCGGCCTTTTCCAGGGGCCGCGGTTGTCCGGAAAATCCACCATCATTCGTGAGTTCGTCGAGGCGACCGACCGGGATACCGCTTGTGCCGTGGTCGATGGCGCCGGGCTCAATACCACGTCGTTCCTGAACAGCGTGCTGGGGCAATTCGGCTACGAGCTGCAATTCAATTCCGCCAACGAACTGATCAACATGCTGCGCGTGTTCGCGCTGCAGCAGACAGGGAGCGGCAGGCCTCCCCTGCTGGTAGTTGAAAATACGCACGCAATGAATCCAAGTGCGTTGCGCGTACTCTGCGAGCTGGCCGAGTTCCGGCTCAGGCATCGCAGTGCCTTGCGCATGGTGCTTGCGAGCGACCGATCGATTGCGGCAATCGTCACGTCGCCGGCGATGGAGTCCATCGGTGCCCGGCTGACCGGCAATTTTTTTCTCGATCCGATGTCGGCTGACGAAACGCGGGACTATTTGCACGCCAAGCTGCGCTCCGGCGGCTGTGCAGCGCCCGGGACTGTACTTCCGGACGATGTTTGCGAGCAATTGCATGTGTACTCCGGCGGCTGGCCGGGAGTTGTCGACCGGCTCGTATTGCTCGCGCTGGCAAAGGCGCCGGCCTGCCCCATACGCGTCACACATCTGGAACGGCCTTTGTTGCCGGGATTACGCGCGACCATGGCGCCGGAAGGCGCGCAGGCGCAGTCAGCGCCCTATGCCGGCCCGCCCCGTCTGGTCCTGAGCCTGCACGGCAAGTCGCTGAAAGAGGTGGAAATGGAGCGGCCGCGATTGTTGATAGGCCGCTCGGATCACAACGACCTTTGCATCAACAGCAAGTACGTCAGCAGGCACCATGCGTTGCTGGTCCGCCACGGGCGCGCAACCTTGCTGATGGATCTCAACAGTACCAACGGCACCTACGTGAATTCACGGCGCGTCGGCAATCATGTGTTGCAGCACGAGGATGTCATCTCGGTGGGCCAGCATGGTGTGAAGTTCATCGACCCGCAGGCAACTGCCGGTATCGAGATCGGCGGCGCCGGGCTTGACGACACGGTCGTCATGAAGAGCCTCGAGGACATACGCCGCTTGCTGGCGAAAGAAAACACCATGTCGCTCCCTGCACAGGAATCGGGCGGCGCTTACCCGGGATCCGAGCGCAATTCCGCCTGACCCCGGCTCAGTTCGCCGATCGCAGTGAGGATGCGACCTGGCGGCGGGATTTCTCGCGCAGGAAGTTTTCCTTGAAGTGCTTGCGGCACATCGACACGTAGCGATTGTTGCCGCCGATCTCCACCTGTGAACCTTCCGTGATCGCATTGCCGTCGGCGTCCAGCCGCACGACCATGGTCGCTTTCGATCCACAATGGCAAATGGCTTTGAGTTCGGTCAGCACGTCGCTCCACGCCAGCAGGTACTGGCTGCCGTCGAAGGGTTCGCCACGAAAGTCCGTGCGCAAGCCGTACGCCAGCACCGGAATTTCGAGGCGGTCGGATACCTCGCCGAGCTGAAACACCTGCGCCTTGGTGAGAAACTGCGCCTCATCGACCATCACGCAGTGTAACGCGTCTTCCTGGATGCAGGTTTCGACGATATCGAACAGGTCATCCGCACGATTGAAAGTGGTTGCCTCAGCTTCGAGACCGATGCGCGAAGTGACCCGGCCCACACCGTAGCGATTGTCAACGGCAGGCGCCAGGATGAGCGTGCTCATGCCGCGTTCCCTGTAGTTATAGCTCGACTGCAGCAGCGAGGTGGACTTTCCCGCATTCATCGATGAATAATAAAAATACAGCTTGGCCATGTGCGGCAGACCTGTTTCCTGATTGGCCGGCCAATTGTACTGGAATGGTCGGGGAAACGGCTCACTCGGCCGCGGATCGTGTTGCGATTGGGATGACCCCGAACATCGGGAGCACAGGGCCCCATTCGGGGCCCTGTGCGGAGAAACGTCAGCGATCAGGGATAAATGGTAAACGCGTTCGCGAGAATCCCGTTGCCAACCCGAAGGTCCCAGGTGGCGGCACGTGCCGCTCCACCCTTTTTGGTCGTTACGACAGCCGTGATGGTCGTTGCATCGACAACCTTGACCTTGCTCAAAATCGGTTCCCGACCAGATCCATTTTCGAACTTGACGGTCATGCCGGCGGCGAATCCTGATCCGGTGATCGTCACGTTGGTCACGGTGTTCTTGAGTACGGAGCTCGGTGTAATTCCCGTCACAACGACCTGCGGCAGGGGTGG
>DATICC010000500.1:0-3501 GCA_035457045.1 Woeseiaceae bacterium
AGTGCTTGATAGTCGCGATAAGCGCGCCGATGATGAGAGTGAAAATCAGCACGCGTGTATCGGCGGGATCGCTGAAGACGTTGACCACTCCATCGAGGCCGGCTGCAAGCCCGGTCAGCGGATTGAAACCGTGTAACACCGTAAATCCGATCCAGATGCCTGCGAACAGGGACAAAATGACCTGCTTGCTCCAGATGGCGAGCACGATGGCAAGAACTGGCGGCAGTATGGACACCCAGCCGGCGTTATCCATGATTAAGGAATCCTTGCAAGAATGACGACAGGTTGTCACCCAATGCGTCACAAATATACCCGCCTTCCTGGACCAGTACGGTCGGCAGCCTCATCCCGGCAATACGCTGGCCAATCCGATCGAAGCCTTCGGTGCTGACAGCGAGACCACGCAACGGATCTCCTTCGTAAGCGTCGAGTCCCAGGGCAATCACGATGGCCCCGGGCGAAAATTTCCTGATGGCGGTGATGGCAGCATCGAGCGTCTGCAGGTAGCGGTCATCGGCAGTACCACGGGCCAACGGCAAGTTCAGGTTGAATCCCTGTCCCGGACCGCTGCCGCGTTCTTCCGCGTAGCCCCAGAAGAAGGGGTAGAAACGCACCGGGTCGGCATGGATCGAAACGGTGAAGACATCCGGCCTTTCATAGAATATTTCCTGCGTGCCGTTGCCATGGTGCAGGTCGACATCGAGAATCGCCACGCGAGCATGGCGAGTACGCAATACGGTGGCCGCAACCGCCGCATTGTTCAGATAGCAGAATCCCGATGCGACCTCGCGGGTCGCGTGGTGACCGGGCGGCCGCGAAAGCGCGTAACAGGCGCGATCTCCGCCGAGCACTTTCTTCGCCGCCTCTGCCGCAGTGTGGGCGCTCCACAAGGCGCTGCCCCAGGTATCGGCCGAAACAGGGCTGGCGGTGTCACAGTGGTGCCAGCCGGCCTGACCTGCGGCCGAAGCCGGGTAGCCGCCGTCACGCCGATCCGGATGAATGCCGGGCACGACTTCGCTGGAGCCGCCCTCGATGCGCACCCAGCGCGCGTAAATGTTTTGCAGGTAGGTGAGGTACCGCTGAGTGTGAACAGCGGAGATGAATTCGAGACCGTGATCCGCCGGTTCTTCCGCGATCAGGCCGCAGGAGGTCGCTGCGGCAAGGAGCCGGTCGGCTCGTTCCGGTACCTCGGGATTGGGTTGTGGTGCGCCAGAGGAAAAAAAGGTATGCGGATAGTGTTTCTTCTGCTTCTCGGTGAAGATGACCTTCATGCGCTTTCCGCTCCTGCGGCGAGCGCGGCGAACGCATCACCACTGGCCTGGTAGATCAGTTCATCATCCCGCACTTTCATTCCCAGCGACTCATAAAAGGCCTGCGCATCGCTGTTCTTGCTGTCGACCGCAAGTCGCAGATGATTGGCGCCGCGTCCGGAAGCAATGCGCGCCGTTTCCGCGACCAGCATGCGGCCGAGCCCGGAACCGCGAGCTTCGTCGCTGACGTACAGGTCCTGAATGTAGACGCCGAGTGCCCCCAGCCAGGTTGAGAAACTGTAAAAGAACAGGCAGATGCCCACGGGTCTGCCGTCCTGCTCAGCCAGCAGGACCTCGAACGCCTGATGCTTCGAAAAGCCATACTTTATGAAGTCATCCACGGTGCTGACGACCTTGCGCTCATCGCCCAGCAGCTCGGCCAGCGCAAAAATCATCGCGTACACTGTCTCGGCATCGTCGATGCCCGCAAATCGTATCGTGATGTTTCGGGTGCCGGTGTTCACTTGTTCAATCGAAAAGCTGTCGGAAAAGGTGTCAGGTTTATTTTCCGGGTCTGTCGGAAAATAAACCTGACACCTTTTCCGAGACCGTCGCCGGTTCTTCTGAAAATCTGACCTTGTCGGCGCCTTTCAGCTGCAGCATGTCGCGCGCTTCCTCCGGCGTGGCGATTTCGTGCCCGAGTTCCTCGAGTATCGTGCGAATCTTTCGCACCTGCATGGCATTGCTGGTTGCGAGCTTGTTCCTGCCGATCAACAGGCTGTCCTCGAGGCCCACACGGACGTTGCCACCCATGATTGCGCCCATCGTGGCCAGCGGAATCTGCCAGCGGCCAGCCGCCAGCACCGAGAAACGGTAATTGTCGCCGAGCAACCGGTCCGCGGTGGCCTTCATGTGCATCAGTTGTTCCGGTGCCGCATCGATACCGCCCAGGACTCCCATGACGAACTGCACGAATACCGGCTTCCGGACGAGGCCTTCCTTCAGGTAGAAAGCGAGTGTCTGTATGTGCCCGACGTCGTAGCATTCGAACTCGAATCGCGTTCCACAACGGTCGCCGAGCTGGCGGAACACCTGTTCGATATCAGCAAAGGTGTTCTTGAATACAACATCGCGTGTTGCATCCAGCAGTTTCGGTTCCCAGTCGTACTTCCAGTTCGAGTAACGGCGCTTCATGGGAAAGAGGCCGAAGTTCATCGAGCCCATGTTCAGCGAACACATCTCCGGTTCCACCGCTACCGGAGCTGCAAGCCGTTCCTGCAGGGTCATCAGGGAGCTTCCTCCGGTGGTGATATTGATGACAGCGTCGCATCCTGCATGAATCTGCGGCAGGAACTGCATGAATACACCGGGATCGGCAGTTGGCCGGCCGGTCTCCGGATCGCGGGCATGCAAGTGCAGTATCGCGGCTCCGGCTTCCGCAGCCTCGATCGATTGCCTGGCAATATCAGCCGGCTTGAACGGCAGAAAATCGCTCATGGTCGGCGTATGTATGGAACCGGTTACGGCACAGGTAATAATGACTTTGTCGGACATCGATCGTTACCCGCTGCGCGGTGGCAGTTTCAGCTTACTGATCATTGCATCAAGGCTCTCGGTCAGCAGGCCCATGATCTCGGCAATCTGTTCCTCGTCGACGATAAGCGGCGGGCAGACCATGAAGTGGTCACCGATCGTTCCGCCACGCGTTCTGCGCGAGTAGATTATAAGACCTCTCTTGTAAGCTTCCTCGACCAGTTCAACATGTGCATTGAGTTGGGCTGGCAAGGGCGCCATCGTGTTGCGGTCGCTGACCAGCTCGAATGCCAGCAAGAGACCTTTGCCGCGCACGTCGCCGATGATCTCGTAGCGAGACATCAGGCCCGCGAGCTCGGACTTGAGTTTGTCGCCCATGACCCGTGCCCGGTCGACCAGCTTGCCTCGTTGCAGCACCTCGAGCACCGCGACTCCGGCGGAGCAGGCGAGCGGATTGCCGGCGTAGGTGTAGCCGTGCGCAAAACCGCCACTGGCCATGACGGCATCAACGATGTCGCGTCGCGCCGCCATGGCACCGAGCGGCGCGTACCCGGCAGCAAACCCCTTCGCCATGCCGATGATGTCGGGCCTGAGATTCCAGTGCTCGCAAGCGAGAAACCTGCCCGTGCGCCCGGCGCCGGTCATGACTTCATCGGCTATGAGCAGTACGCCGAACTCATTACAGATTTCACGTATCCTGGTGTAAAACGAGTCGGGT
>DATICC010000501.1:0-6736 GCA_035457045.1 Woeseiaceae bacterium
TGCAGGGCACCGCGGGCGCGGCGTTTGCACGCACCGGCATGGCAAGTCTGCTGGCCCTGGCGGAAAGCGCCTGTACGGCGAGAGATGAATCGGCCGCCTTTGAAACGCTGTCGCAGGACGAAGCACGCGAGTTCGAAGCGATTGCCGCACGCATCCTGCCGACCACGGATACGCCGGGGGCGCGCGAGGCAGGGGTCATCTGGTTCATGGACAAGGCATTCGGCTCGTTCGGCGCCGAATGGTTTGCGGATGCAAAGATGGGCCTTGCGGAATTTCAGGCCGCGGTCGCGTCGGAGTTTCCGGGCGCCGGTCGATTCTCCGATCTCGATGAATCGGATCAGGACCGCTTCCTGCAAACACAGCAGGAGTCCGGTTTCTTCCAGCTCATGCGCACTGGCACGATCCTGGGTTTCTTTTGCATGGGCAGTTACGGCGGCAACCGCGACGACATCGGCTGGAAGCTGCTTGGGCTGAGCGGCGGACACGCGTCCTGGCAACCGCCCTTCGGTTATTACGACGCGGAGTACGTCTCGCAGAATGACGTCCAGGGAGAACGGCATGGCGAATGAGACACAGACGTCGTTCCGCAACGACCAGGAAGTGGACTTCGTCATCGTCGGTTCCGGATCCGCCGGCGGCATCATTGCGAAGGAGCTGTCGACCAAGGGCTTCGACGTGGTCGTGCTGGAGCAGGGACCGTTTCGCAAGGCTTCGGACTTCACTCATGACGAACTGTCCGTGCTTTTTCTGAACGAGTTGTTGGGTGGTGGGCAGAAAAACAACCAGCAGACGTTTCGCGATGACGAGAGCAAGGTTGCCGTGGTGCAGCCGAACCAGCCTGCGGAATATGCGCAGACCGTCGGCGGCAGCAGCGTGCACTTCACCGCCAATTTCTGGCGCTTTCACGAAGTCGATTTCAAGGAGCGCAGCCTGCTCGGCCCGATCAGCGGTACCAACTTCGCCGACTGGCCGATCAGTTATGCCGAACTCGAACCCTACTACAGCCGAGTGGACTGGGAGATCGGTGTGTCCGGTGCGCCAGGTCCCTTCGATCCGCCGCGGTCGCGCCCCTTCCCGGTGCCGCCATTGCCGGTCAAATCCTCCGGCGCGCTGCTGGAAAAGGGCGCGAAGGCAATAGGCCTGCACGCGCAGCCGGCGCCCATGGCGATACTTTCGCAGCCGCACAACGGCCGCGCGCCGTGCATCAACTGCGGATACTGCATGTCCTTCGGCTGCGAGGTCGGTGCCAAGTCATCGACGCTTGCGGCGATGATTCCACAGGCCATGGCAAGCGGCCGTTGCGAGATCCGCGCCGAGTGCGCGGTGTTCCGCGTCGTGACCGGCGAAAACGGGCGCGAATCCGGGCGTGTCACCGAGGTCCTGTACTACGACCCGGAAGGAAAGGAGCAAGCGCAGAAAGCCAGAGCAGTGGTGTTGTCCGCGAACGGCGCAGAGACTGCTCGCCTGCTCCTCAACTCGGCAAACAGCAAGTTCCCGGACGGGCTCGCCAACTCCAGCGGTTTTGTCGGCCGGAACCTGATGTTCAACGGGCATTCGGCAACCACCGCCCTGTTCGAGCACCCGCTGAACGATTACAAGGGCGTGCAGGTCACGCGCATCGTCCACGATTTCTACGACAGCGACCCGGCACGCGGTTTCTACGGCGGCGGCGGCATCGATGCACGGCCGTTACTCGTTTCGACACCGGCGATGTATGCGCTGGCCGGCATGGCGCCGGATGCGCCGACCTGGGGCAAGGCGTTCAAGGAACGGCTGGCGCATGACTATGCACGCCAGATGTTCGTGGTCGGGCATACGACGTCATTGGCTCTCGACAGCAACAACATCACCATCGACCCGACGCACAAGGATCGCTGGGGCCGGCCCTCGCTGCGCATGACCTACAAGGATCATCCGGACGATCTCGCGATGGCGAAGTTTTTGCAGGGCTACAGCATGCAGATGCTCGAGGCCGCGGGCGCCACGCAGTCCTGGGCCATGCCTGTCCACGAACAGAATGCCGGCGCGCATTTGCTGGGGACCTGTCGCATGGGAGATGACAGCGGCAGCTCGGTGGTCGACAGGTATCATCGCTCGCATGACATCCCGAACCTGTTCATTTGCGACGGCTCGAGTTTCGTGACGTCGGGCCGGGGTCAGCCGACCATGACCATCATGGCGCTCGCGTTTCGCGCCGCCGAACACATAGCGGCCGCCGCGCAGCGAAACGAGATTTGACCATGAGCCTGACCGGATACCTGACACTGTTCGGAGTGGCAGCCATGACTTGCACCGGCTGCCAGCCGGCACAGACGCCAGTCGAGGAAAAGAAGATGACCGATGTGCAATACCTGAACATGCCGGGCACCGATGACCTCGGATTGCCGTTTTCGTCGGCAGTTCGTGTCGACAACATGCTGTACCTGTCAGGAAACATCGGCAACCTGCCAGGCTCGCTCGAGCTTGCCCCCGGCGGCATCCGTGCCGAGACGCGCCAAACGATGGAAAACATGAAAGCGGTGCTGGAACAGTTCGGTTCATCGATGGACCGGGTCGTGAAATGCACTGTATTCCTGGCCGACATGAGCGAATGGCCCGCGATGAACGAGGTCTATCGGACCTACTTCACCAAACCGCCGGCGCGCAGCGCCCTCGGCGCCAGCGGCCTCGCCGTGAACGCGCGCGTCGAGATCGAGTGCATCGCCACCGTCGATTGACGGACCCCTGTAGGAGCCTGCATTGCAGGCGACGCGGCCTTCCGGCCCTGCGCGGTTTCTGCGTCAGGCGTCGCGGCATCGGCGGTGGGAAAGTGCCGGTAGTCCTTCGAGCGAATTAGTATTTTTTCTGAGTGAGAAGGACTACCGGCACATTCCAACCGCTGCGGTGCCAGCTTTGCGAGGTCGCCTGCAGTGCGCGCGACGCGATCGGCACCGGTCTGACGCTTATTGCTTGCCGGCGGCCAGCCGCAGCAACTCGTCGCGGCGGCTTGCCAGCGCAGCGAGCCGTTTCCTGTCCAGCACGTCGCCCATCGCAGCCTGCAGCGTCGCGTCGTCCAGCGATTGCAGCGCTTTCACCCAGGCATCGCCCAGCTGCAGCTCTATCGGGGCCGACCAGGGTGGCCGGGTGCCCTTTGCAGCGAAGGCATTCTCGTGCCCTGTCAGCATGAGCTGCCAGCTCTCCGGGCTGTAGATGATATCCCGCTGCGGCCGACCGGGGCTGTATATCAACACGTCAAAAACGTACATGGCGCTCCACTGTTCCGGCAGGGGACACCACGCGTTTCCGCCGAGGCGGCCGGCGGCGCGCTGGGCCTCGTTGCGTATGCCGGGCGCAAGGAGTTGCAGGCTGCCAGCATCCCCATTCAGCTCGCGCTGTACTGTGACCGGCACCATGTTCAATGACAGCAGCTTATCCAGCCTGTAAGCAGCCAGTTCCGGGACGAATCCCTTGCTTCGCGGGTTTTTCGTAAACACCGCCTTCAGGTCGCCAGCCTCCGTTGATAATGTGACGATGCTGCGGCCGGTTTCGTCGGTGGCCTTCGACTTCAGTTCACCCTGCGTCAGCGCCGTCTCGAGATCATCCGCAGTCCTTGTCATTGAGCCGAACGCGAAACTTTGCGGATGCGGCACGGGCGCGTCCGAAGTCGCGCCCGACTCGTTCACGACAGCCAAAGAGTCACCGGCGATCACCAGCGCATTGCCGCTGCCCTTGTATGCCGACGTCAGCATTCCCGTGTCTATCTCTATCACCCGTCCGTCGAGGCGTTGCAGTACGTGCCGCGTCACGGTCGGCGTGTGACCGATCACGACCCGGCGCGCGCCTATGGCGGCGAGCACCCGGTCCAGCTTGTCATTTTCCGTCAAGGGGCCGCAGGCGACATTGCCGCGATACCACAACGGTCCCTCGATGCCATGTATTTCCGACTCGTTCAAGGCGATGACGGTCGCGATCGCGGCCTGCACTTCGGCGGCCAACTCCGTACCGCTTTGCAAAGGCTTCAGCAGTTCCGCGTGATAATTGAAGTTCTCGATCGGACTCAGGATTCCTGCGTCGTTCAGCACGGTGAGCGCCTGCAGGTACGATTGCAGCTCGGAGCGCAGACGCGTGTTGACCCCGTCGAGACCGAGCTCCGCGATCAACGGAGAAAGGCCGCCGTGCACGAAAGCAGTATCGTCGATGACCAGTAGCAATGGCTTCTCAAGCAACCAACGACCGTATTGACCGTCCGGCCGGAAAGCACGGCGGTGTGCGAAAAAACCCGGTGGCGCCTTGTTTTCGAAGTCGGCCCGCAGGGTCTCGTCATCGGCGGCCCCGGCATTGGCTGCGCGAAAATGCTCGAACCATCGCGCTCGTTCGCCGGCATCTTCCTCGGCGGCAAATGCTTCATATTCACCGCGCGCAACATAGCGCAGATCGCCAACGAGATTCATGACTTCGTGATTTCCGAGCAACAGGTGCACCGCTCCGCCATGCTCCGGCGCCTGCTGTTCGAGTTTCATGACCAGGTCCATGACCTTGCGGGAATCTGCGCCGCGATCGACCATATCTCCGGTTATGACCAGATGCGTATTTCCCGCTGTCCATGACTGTTCGCCGTCGATAACGCCCGCGCTCGTGAGCGTCCGCAACATACCGTCGTAAGCTCCGTGCACGTCGCTGATGGCGACCACGCGCTCGGCGCCGTCGATGCTCCACGGTGCCGCCTGGGCGCAGCCGATCAATGCGAGCAGGATGGCAGCGACCAACGTACGACGACAACGTGCGACGACTGGGCAATACGTGAATCGGGTTTCTGACACTGCAGTCTCCGGCCGATCGGCAGTACCCATTCTAGACGACATGCTGCGGCTTTGGCAGCGGCGCTGAGTGCCGAAGCCCTCGTGCTAGAATTCGGCCGCGCGATGGAGGCTCTCGCTCATGAAGTCAGGATTTCGATTCCCAGGTCTCATTGCACTGGCTGCCGCGATCGTTGCCGCCGGGCAGGACGCGAAGGCGCAGCCGCTCTTCGAGAGCAACGACGTGTTGCGCGTACAGATCGAAGCCCCCTTCACGACGCTCATGCGCGATCGCGAAAGTGGTGAGTATGTCGATGGACTCTTCCATATCATGACAGAGTCGGGGATACGGGAGACGCAGGACCTGAAGATCCGCACGCGCGGCAACTATCGCCGCAGGGAGGAGAACTGCGAGTTTGCACCGCTGCGGCTCGATTTCCCGAGGAAGAAGGTTCGCGACACGCTGCTCGACGGGCAGGACAAACTGAAACTGGTCACCCACTGCGACGATTCCCGCCGCTCCTACGAGCAAAGCGTCTTGCTGGAATACCTGGCGTACCGCATCCTGAACGAGCTTACCGACCTGAGCTTCCGCGTGCGTTTGCTGCACATCGACTACATCAATACCGACCTCGACAACAAGGCCCGCACGAAGTACGGCATTTTGATCGAGGACGAGGAGGCGCTGTTTCGGCGTATCGACATGCAGTTCGCCGCCATCCCGTCGATCATGCCGGAACAGCTCGACCCGCAGCAAACGGCCCTGGTCGCTGTATTCGAGTACTTGATCGGCAATACCGATTTCTCACCGCTTCGTGGTGCACGCGACGAGTTCTGTTGCCACAACGTAATCCTCGCGAGCAAGCCGGGCTCCGGCCTGATGCCCATACCCTACGACTTCGACCTGTCCGGTCTCGTCGACGCGCCGTATGCCTCGCCGAACCCGAAATACCGTATCAAGAAGGTCACACAGCGGCTGTACCTCGGCTATTGCATGCACAATGAACTGCTGCCGGGCGTCGTCGGCGCAATTTCGGAGCAGCGTCCGGCCATAACGGCGCTGGTCGCGGCCCAGGAAGGATTGCTCGAGGGATCACGCCAGACGGCATTGCGTTTTATCGACAAGTTCTATGAGCGCCTGTCCGACGACGCCGGGATCCAGAAATACCTGGTCAAAGAATGCTTATAGGCTCGCGTGCAGGCAGTTGGCTTGTAATCCAGTCGGCAACGATCTGTGCCGTCCTCGG
Organism: Woeseiaceae bacterium; assembly: GCA_035457045.1. GTDB lineage: Bacteria > Pseudomonadota > Gammaproteobacteria > Steroidobacterales > Woeseiaceae > JAKEGN01. The sequence goes on from DATICC010000501.1 coordinate 6,023, forward strand.
GTGCATCAGGTAACCGACCGAGCTGTGCGGATTCGATTTGCCGTAGCGCACGGACAGGTTGTAGATCCGGTGATCGCGAATGCTGCTGACCTGGCGCTGCTTCAACATCACTTTGAAATCGTCGGCCAGCGTGTTGTCGTGACACAGGTAATCGTCTTCGGCCGAGATGTTGTACCAGGTCATGACATTGATCGGGAAGCGCATGCGGCCCTTGCACTTTGCGCCGAGCAGGCGGCGGCGGACCATCGAGTCGCCGAGCGGAGACCCCAGTGTCAGCAGTGTGTCAATTTTCTTTTCCGCGTACCGGCCGGTGTATTCGGGATCGTGCGAGAGTTGCCACAGCACGTCGTAGGTGACGATCGAACCCGTGCCATGCGCAACAAGCAACAGGCGCTCCTCGCGATCCAGTGCTTCGATGATCGGTTGTCGCACACGCTCGCGCAGCTTTGCAGCGAATTCGCCGTCGGCCTTCCAGTATTCGGCAAGATCGGGCGCAACTTTCGCAATCAGTGCTTTGGACAGGCCGATGGTGCCGAGCAGTGGCGCCGCGACATCGGCAGCAAATTCGGCCATGGCCGTCTTGCCCGGCAGGCGGTCGTAACGCGTGACGCCGAAGTGTTTCGTTTTCACCAGTGACTTCAGTTTCTGCAATGCGTTGCGCCGATCGCCCATGTCCAGCGATTCGTCGTAGTGCCCGCCCCTGGCGAGCAGAAA
>DATICC010000502.1:0-2060 GCA_035457045.1 Woeseiaceae bacterium
CGGGATGAAGTAGAGGAGCAGCGCGATGAATCCTCCGCCGGCCACGATCAGGTTGAGATTGTCCTTGAGCAGCCAGGTGAGCTTCTGTGCGCGTCCGGGCTCTGCGACGAATCCTTTCGGCCACCCGACCACGATGGTCAGCCCCTCGTGCGGTTGCAGTGTGCGACCGACCGAAAAGGTCACTTTGGCGGCACTGTCCCGCCGTACTTCGTAGTCCTTGCCCCTGGCGCCCATCGGCCCGGTATACGCATCCACGCTGTGGATTTCGGGCGTACCTGAAAAATCGAGCGTCACCGTTGCTTCCGTCCGGTCGATCGGAAACGCCCATTCGTTGCCGGTGGCGTTCCAGTACAGCTCGTCGTGGCTCTCGAAGTAGCCGAGCATCCGGTTCGCCTTGTACCTGTAGGTGTACACGTGCACGCCGTGATCGAGGAGCCGGCCGGAACTGCCGAAATAGGTACGCAGGCCATTGCTCAGCTTTTCCGAATGAAAGGCCTCCGGGGCATCGTTACGCAGCACGGACAGCGGCTGGTACGCAACGACGTGGCGATTGCCGTAATTGTCCTCGTAGTCGGTCGGGAAGTCGCGATAGATGCCGCGCCGGATGCGTGCGCCTTCGGCACGCACCGTTATTGTCTCCGTGACCTCGATCCAGCCGTCCTCACGGACCAGAACGTCACTCTGGAAACGGAGTATGCGCTCATCCGCCAGGGCAGCCAGCGGCAAAGCGAGCAACAGCAGCAACAGCCTCTTCATTCGACGCTGGCGAATTTGACCAGCGGCACATTCGCCGCATCGTCGGACGCTTTCTGGAAATAATCCCGCAATTCGAAGTGAAACAGGGTTGCAACCAGGTTGCTTGGCACCGTCTCAATCCGCGTATTCAGCGCGCGTACCGAACCGTTGTAGTAACGGCGCGCAAACTGCAGGTAGTCTTCGGTCTCGACCAGTTCCTTTTGCAGTGACAGGAAATTCTCGCTGGCTTTGAGATCCGGATACTGTTCGGCAATCGCGAGCAGCCGCTGCACACCGCGGCCTAGTTCCTCCTCGGTACGGCCGAGTTCGGCGACATTACTGGTTTTCAGGGCCGCGGCCCGTAACTCGGTCACGGCATCCATGGTCGCCCGTTCGTAGGACGCGTACTGGGCAACCGCTTTGACCAGTTGCGGAATGAGATCGTGGCGCCGTTGCAGCTGCACATCGATGTCGCTCCACGCAGCCGAGGTGCGATTGCGGTCGCGTACCAATCGGTTGTAGAGAACGGCGAGCAACACCGCCACGCCGAGCAGGGCCACGAGCAACACGTTGATCATAGTGCGTCTGTCAAGCTCACGGTGTCGCCGATCCTCACAGGGCCGTCCTGCAGTACTCGACAACAGACTCCACCGCGCCAATCCGGCTGCAGTGCTGCCTTGAGGCCCTCGCATTGCTCTTCCATGCGCGAACAGGGATCCGTTTCACCGGTCACATGTAACCGCACAGCGCCTATGCGAATTTCGCCACCGGCTGATTTCGGCAGTTCGATGCCCTCGATCAGCAAATTGGCGCGGCGCGTGGTCCAGGCAAGGGTTCGGCCGAGTTCCATGCACACCTGCCGCCAGACATCCGCCGATATGATCGTGACCTGGCGATCGCCCGGCTTGCCGCGAAAATCCAGGGCAACACCGGACGACTGCGTGATGTCCGCTTCCTGCAAGGTTTGCATCTCGGCACGCTTCTTGTCCCGGCGTGCGATCCCGACCAGCCGACCCATGATTTCTCCCAAGGCAGCTCCCAGCGGCGCATTGTAACGAATCACTGCCGTCCGCGAAGCCCGGTTTATTGGTGCTGGCGCTGTAGGAGCCTGCACCGCAGGCGACTCCAATCTTGGTCCCGTGCTGCATGCCGGCGCCGCGTCGCCATGCCTTTCTCGCTCAGAAAAAATTCTTATTCGCTCGAAAGGCATACCGCCACGGCACCGGCTGGACAGTCACAGGTTTGGCCGACGCAGCACGGGCTGGCATCGTGCCGGTGGGAACGTGCCGTTGGTCCTTCGAGCGAATTGGAATTTTTTCTGAGCG
>DATICC010000503.1:0-5270 GCA_035457045.1 Woeseiaceae bacterium
ACAGGCGATCGCGGAAGGCATCCAGTATCCAGCGATTCTCGTCACTCAATTGCGACTGCCTGTCCGGAATCCACAGCAACAGGCAACCCGGCAGGCCGTCCGCGAAATCGGCCGCGTCCAGCCGGTAACTGCCTTTCTGCGCCGCCCGCCGGCCTTGCGTAACGAGACGGCACAGTGCCGCATACCCTTCGCGGTTCTGTGCCAGCACCACCAGTTTGAGCTTGCTCGCGAGCCGGCACTCGGTACCGATGATGAGTTTTTTCAGGGCAGCGCTTTTGGCAGCGACATGCGCCCTCACGATTCCTGATACGGAACATTCATCGGTTATCGCCAGTGCTTCGTAACCCTGCGCGGCGGCTGTTTCCACCAGTTCTTCCGGGTGCGATGCGCCGCGCAAGAAGGTGAAGTTGCTGAGCGCGTGCAATTCGGCATAGGCGTTTGTCATCGCCGCACTGCTAACCGAACATGCCGTGCAGATACCAGCCGGATTCCCTGTCACGATTGCGGAAAATCCACAGATGCATGCCGGCCGGATTGGCGGCCACGAAATAATCCCTGGCAATGCCATCGTCGTCCCACCAGCCGGTTTCGAGCCTCTCGGGACCCTCCAGCAGCTTCAATCGGCCCTGGTAAAACGGCAGTCCCTCCTCGATACCGAGTGGCCTTGGTTCCGGCAACATCCACAATGGCCGCTGCGACAACAGGCTGCTGTCATGGCACGGTTCCAGGAACAAGGGGTAAGCCTGGCAATGCGGAGGCTGCGCGGAAAATCTTGCCGCACGCCAGGCGTGCTGCGGGCGGTGTTCGGCCACGGTCATGATGCCGTGCACCGATTCATCACCGATGCGTGCGCTCAGGCGCTCGACAAGTTGAGAGATCAACGGCTCCCGTCGCTGGCTGCCAGTCCTGTCGAAAGCCAGGCGGCCGCTCGATGCGGTCAGTGGTTGACCTTTTCCGCCCCGCAGTCGAATGGCAATGACTGCGGCGGGCAACTCCAGGCGTTCGAGGCGAATGGCCAGCAATTCACACCAGTGTTCGATGGAGCGATCCGCCTGTGCACAACCAATCGTCAGGTGCGTGGCCGGCAGCCGCAAGTGAAAAAAACTGAAGCGAACACGCTGCACCATGAGTTGTCGGCTCAACAAAAAGCGCTCGAGCTCGAGCAACAATTTGCGGCAGGCGTGCAGCAGCAATTCCCTGTCGCTTTGTTCTTCCGCCAGTTCGCAGTCCTGGCAAAATACCTCTGCTGTCCGGTAACACCTGCGCGGATCCGGCAAACGGCCGAGCGCCCGGTCGAGTTGCAGTAGACGGCCGGCACCGAAACGCCGGACAAAACCCTCGCGTGGCAGACGCAGGCAATCGCCGACAACGGTAATGCCCATGCCTTGCAGGGAAGCGGTAATGGCATCGGGCCAGTCAAGGCAAGCGAGCGGCAAATTACTCAGCGCACCCGCCAGGTTCTTCCAGTCACGTATGCACACCCTGTGGCCGGCTCTTGCAAGCCAGGTGGCTGCGAGCGGTGTCGGTGCAATGGCCAGTGCCGCCGTAAAGCCCAGTTGCTGCAGGTCATCGGAAATGGCCCGTCGCAATGCAGCGAGTCCGCCGAACAGCCGCAGGCTGCCCGCGATTTCGAGCAACAAAGCCGCCGGCATTTCCAAACTGACGAAAGAGGTAAACCGTTCTGCCCGGGCCGCCAGGGCATGGAGTACCTCTTCCTCACGGGTCGGGCTGCGTTCTTCGAGGTACAGAGAGGGCAGGAACGCGAGTACGGCATTCACCGACATGCCGCTGCGGACTCCGGCAGCGGCTGCCTCTGCGTTTGCCAGCAGCACCTTTCGCAGTCCCTGCTGTTCTTCCGTTACTGCACAGGGGCCCGTGGAAACCGTACCCATGATCGCTTCGAGCGGCAGCGAAGGCAGGTAAACACAAAGCCACAGACGATGAACGACGGTGGCATGGGCCGATTCGGCGCGGGCCGCCGCGGGCCTTTGCAGGGACAGGGACTGCTGCGTCGTGTCACCGGTCGCAGCACGGGACCTTTTTCGCTTCGTTACCGAAGGAGTCGGGTTCGCTTCCCGCGCCGTGGCAGGCGACTTCCCTGGAGGCAACATCTATTGCTCCGGCGCAGCCGCATAATCGCGAATCACGGCGCGGATCACGACAGGCCGGCCTCCACGACTTTTCAGGATACCGAGATCGGTACCCTTGTCGCCGGCGCTGATGCGGATGCGCAAGGCGGCCGCGGAGGAACGGGACAGTGCCTTGACGGAGCGAAAAGCGATGGCCCAGCTCCGGCCATTTTCCGCGGCCAGCTGCAAGCGCCGGCTCGCCACATCGTCCATCCGTTCCGGCCACAGCAGCACCGCAGCACAATTGCCGGAAGACAAGGCCTGCTCGGCGGCCCATAAAGCTTCCGTTGCCTTCTTTGGCCGCACCACCAGCACCCGCGAAAGATTCATGCCCCATTGCGCGAGCGCCGGGGCATAGGGTTCGAAAGGCGGTGCAATCCAGGCAATCCAGCCGGCGGCCCGAGCAGCATCCTCGCTGCCGGCCTGGCTTAAGTGCGCCAGCGCGGGCATCAGCAGCTTCAGTTCACCCGTGCCGTAATGTTCCAGCAGAATCTCGGTCAGGGCTTGCGGTGGCCAGCCGCCGCCCGGCAAATGCCGGTCGAGCCTGGGGTAACCGCTGCTGAGTCCCTGCCAGCCCGTGCTCTCTGCCGGGCCGCGGCCGCGCCAGAGTCGCGGACTTTGCAACAGCTGCTCCAGGAGGTCGTTCACCGTTTTCCGCCGCCAGATTCCCGCCAATTTTCCTGCCAGTCGTTCTCAGTTCAGCGGCAAACCGTCGCGAATGACACCGACAACGACCCCTTCGATAACCATCGACTGCTGCTTGAGATCGACACGTATGGGCTCGAAGTCGTCGTTTTCCGGCAGCAGCCAGACGAGCGACCCGTCCTGCCGGTAACGTTTCACAGTGACTTCATCATCGACCCGGGCCACAACGATCTGCCGGCTGCGAACCTCGGGCGTACGGTGCACGGCGACGAGATCGCCATCGAGAATGCCGACATTTTTCATGCTCATGCCCTCGACCCTCAGCAGGTAATGCGGCTTCGGATTGAACAGCGCCTGATCGATCCTGTAATGCGTTTCGATATGTTCCTCCGACAGGATCGGCCGGCCGGCAGCCACCTTTCCGACCAGCGGCAGGCCGAGCTGCTCGCGCAGGGAATCCTTCAATTGAATACCGCGCGAGGTACCGGGTACGAGATCGAGCACGCCTTTCTTCTGCAAGGCCCGCAAATGCTCTTCCGCGGCATTGGAGGATTTGAAGCCCAGCTGCCTGGCGATCTCGGCGCGCGTGGGCGGCATGCCGTACTCAGACATAAAGTCTTGAATCATATTAAGAATCTGTAACTGCCTGGGGGTCAGCTGGCGCATGGTGTAATCCTGTGCATATAAACAGTTACTGATATTATATACAGCTATTCATGCGGTGCAAGCCCTTCCATTACCGCCATCGATCCCGGCCGCGACCACCCGGAATGCGACAAGGCTCAGAGCATGAAACCGTCAACGACAGCCCTGCACAGCAAAAATACCGATTCCGTTCGACAGCGATTCCGCTGGCAAAATGCACGCAGCGTAGTAGAATCCGCACGCCTCGCAGCAGCAGGATCGGAGAACATCGATCCCGCAGGCCGCAAAAGCAACCCTGCCGTCGCTCAAAACCTGTCTCCGACAGCCGACAAACACCGGACAAAATCCGTGTTTTCATTGAACACAGCAACGGTTTACGAAATAATGCGCGTGCATTTCTATCCCAACAGAGGAAATTTGAATGATTAAGAACGTATTAAAAGTGAGCGCAGCCGTGCTCGTACTCGGTCTGGCCTCTGGTTGTGCCAGCACCGAAGCCATTGAGAAGGCACAGGCTACCGCAGACGCTGCAGCACGTGACGCAGCAGCAGCAAAGTCAGCCGCTGAAGCCGCGCGCGCAACGGCAGACAGTGCCGCACAGGCTGCACGTGGTGCTCAGAGCACTGCAGACCAGGCCATGTCGGCTGCGACTGCAGCGCAGGCTTGCTGCGATGCGAATCGCGACCGCCTGGAGCGCATGTTCCAGAAATCTATGTCTAAGTAGTCAATCGCTACGAAGATTTAGTGAGACGCCGCGCTGGTCGCGGCGTTTTTTATTCCGCGTCCTACAGTCGCCGGTATTCCATCGGCCTGCTGCAACGCGAGTTCCGCCAGCAGCCAGTCGATTTCACCCGGCCGGCTGCCGGTCGCCGCCACGAACTGTTCCGTGAGTGAGGTCAGCGCGTCCTTGACCGGGGGTGGTACATCCTCCGGCAGATCGTCCGCAACCGATACATCCGATGCCTCGGCAGTTCCCGGTGCGTCAGCCGGGGGCAGATCCATGACCTCCAGCGTGCGGTGAACCTCGAGCACCAGTTCTTCGTTGTCCCAGCCGATCTTCACTGGTTCATTGATGATGCGCACGGACGTGTTGACCCCCGCAAGCCCGAACAGATACTCGATATCCTCCGGGTACATTCGTATACAACCGTGCGTCACGCGCATGCCGACCCCTGCCGGACGGTTGGTGCCGTGTATCAGGTAGCCGGGCAGATCCAGGCGCATGGCATACGCGCCCAAAGGGTTTTTCGGTCCTGGCGGCACCACGCGCGGCAAGGGATCGCCGTCGGCGAGGTGCTCCGCACGTACGGACTCGGGCGGATACCAGCTGGGGTTTTTCGCTTTGGCGGTTATCCGGGTCATGCCGAGCGGTGTGGCCCAGTCCATGCGGCCGATGCTCATCGGCCAGGTCATGACCACGGCAGGCGAGCCAGCCGCCGGCTCCGGGAAATAGTACATACGGTACTCGGCCAGATTCAGCACGATACCGCGGCGCGGCACGGAAGGAATGACATAGCGCGTCGGCAGGATGACCTCGGTATCCGCACCCGGCAGCCAGGGATCCACCTGCGGATTGGCGCGGACGATATCCTCGTAGCCGAGCCCGTGCCGCCGCGCAATATCCAGCAAGGTTTCTTCGGCCCGGGCGCGAACGGAGGAAATCGCACCGATCACGTCGTTGCCATCCGGGGGCAAATCGTAGACCTCCGCATGCGCCGGGGCGGCCAGCAGCGCCACGGCCAGGATTCCGGCACATTTGCGAACGCGAATTTTCATTTCCCGACCTCGTCTTTCTCGATGATCTCTGTTTCGGCTTCGGCCGCCGCGAGCCAATTCTGCATAGCCTTGCTT
>DATICC010000504.1:0-5370 GCA_035457045.1 Woeseiaceae bacterium
TACAGGGGATGCATCGATACCTGGTAGAAGACGCGAATGGATTTCGCGCCCGCATGCTTCATCCGCCGCTGCGCGATGCCTTCCTCATACGCCCTGGCCTGCAATTGCGCCGCTGTCGTATGACCCGTCAGTTCGCCAATCTGCAGCATCGCACTGCCGACGTCGCCCAGACTTCGGGTACGAATCACTTCCATGCGAAAGCCGGCTGCCCGCAGTTCGTCGATGACGTGTACCGGGGTGCCGCTGTCCCACGCGAGCAGCATGTCCGGTTGCAGCAAGGCCAGGAGCTCCCGGTCAGTGACGAACGCGTCGCTTACCACCGGCAGCTGCAGCGCAGCCTCCGGATAGTCGGTGAATGAACTGACACCGACCAGCATGTCTCCGGCACCGACTGCAAACACGAGCTCGGCCAAGTGCGGGGCCAGCGTAACGATGCGCAATTCCTTGCCACCCGCATCCCGCTGCAGGCTTCGGGTATCAGGCTCCGGATCGCAGGACGCCAGGAGTATCAGCAGTGCCGCGATTCCGGCACTTCGACTCACTGCGACCAGCCGTAGAGGGTCATCGCGGCGATAACGGCCGCCCAGATGATCAGCAATCGCAGCAACATTCCCTTGACCGCCGCAGCGCCGCGTATCGCCCGTTGCTCATCGGTTTCGTCAGCGAGCCTGTGCATTGCGAGTGCGCCTGAGCCGACACGCGCCAGCAGGGCTTCGCTGCGCTCGCTTTGCCTTGGAGCTTCATGACCAGGCGGACTGCGCCAGGCACCGAGGGCACCTTCGAAGCTACCGGCCAGCGCGTAGCCGATCGCGGTGAGCCGCGCCGGCAGCCACGCCAGCCAGCCGTGTAACATGCGCGCCGCATCCGGCAGCCTGTACGGTCTTGCCTTATCACCGAGGCGAGCCTCGTTGAAGACTGCCCGTCGCCTGATCAGGTCTGTTACCCGGTAGCTCCAGGCCCCGGAGGGTCCGAGCAGCACAAACCAGAAAATGACGGCAAACAGCCTGTTGTTCGCCTGCACGAAGGCCGCTTCCTCGACCAGTTGCACACGCGCCTGGCTGTTCACCGGAAGGTCTTTCTCGGTCAGCGCTTTGGTGGATCTACGAATTTCCTCGCCGTCGCCGGTCTGCAGGGCCTTGCAGTATTCATCGATATCCTCGCCGACGTCCTTTGGCCCCAGCGAAAAGAACAGCACCAGGATGGCCAGGATCATGTAAGGGAATCCGTGCAGGCTGTCGCCGGCAAGCAGGACCACGAGCAGCACGGGAAGCACCAGCAGCGCTGCCAGGACGATGACAGACAACAGTGCCGGAATGCCCGTCACTTTGCCGGCCGCGGTGAAGCCCGCATCGATCAAGCGGTCGAGCCAACGCAACTCGCGCAAGTGAAAAAGTTGCGTTGCCAGCCGCTCGATGAGAAGTCCGATGAGTAAAGCTATGAGTTTCATGATTTGTGTACTACAGGGCGGTATGCCAGGTCACTTTGCCAGACCATCATACAATCGCAGCCAGTCGAAAGCAGGGCCCGGATCGGATTTTCTTCCGGGTGAAATGTCGCAATGGCCGGCAATACAGCGACTCGAGATTGCGGGGTACGCGGCGCAGATTGCACGAATCACCGCCGCGAGCTTCCGATACTGAATGGCCGTGTAGCGAACCTCGTCCGTCCCTTCGAGTTCGATGCCCAGAGAGAAGTCATTGCAACGCGACCGGCCGCGAAAACGGGATTCCCCTGCATGCCAGGCACGCCGGTGCAATGGCACGAACTGCATGACCGTCCCATCGCGCCGTATCAACAGGTGACTGGACACCTGCATGCCGCGAATCTCCTGGAAATAGGGGTGCGCATCCCAGTCCAACCGGTTGGTGAACAATTGTTCGATTTCCGGCCCGCCGAAATGACCTGGCGGCAGGCTGATGCCATGAATCACGATGAGTTCCGGTTCGCAGCCCTGCGGACGGTCATCCTGATTCGGCGACGGGCACAGCACCGCGGGCTCGAGGAGGCCCGTGCCGCGATCGACGCGGTATGCGTTTTTCCTGCGCTTGCTCATGGTTCAGTGAAGCCCGCTTCGTGATCGGGAGCGATTGCCGCGCCGACGCGACAATTTTGACACAGGCGACGCGATAAATGCCTAATGCGCCGATGTCGACCACCCGCGTGTATGTGCCAGACAGGATACGATCCGGCCAGGCCCTCTGGCTGGGCGGGGAAAAGGCGCACCACCTGGTTCGCGTACTGAGAGTTCGCGGCGGTGATGCAGTCATCCTGTTCGACGGCTATGGAGGCGAGTACCCGGCCGTTATTGAAGAGACCGGCAGGCACCGCGTGCGGTTGCTTCCGGGTTTGCATTCGCCGCGTGACGTGGAGTCACCCCTGAAAATACGATTGATACAGGGTATCTCGCGCGGGGAACGTATGGATTTCGTAGTGCAGAAAGCGACCGAACTCGGCGTGCGGCGGATTTCACCGGTGCACACCGCCTGTTCCGTGGTACGACTGAAGGGTGAGCGGGCCGGGAAAAGGAGCGCCCACTGGGAACGTATAGTGCAAGGTGCCTGTGAACAATGCGGGCGCAACATCCTTCCGCCCGTGGATGCAGCGGCGGATCTCGACAGCGTGCTCGGTGAGTCCTTTGGCGGATCGCGACTGATACTGCACACCGTCGCCACGCAGTCCATCGGCAGCCTGCAGCTTTCGGATCCCGAGCTGACCTTGCTTGTCGGTCCCGAGGGCGGCTTCACAGAAGCGGAAATCGGTCTGGCCAGCCGGTCCGGGTTCGTGCCGGTGTCTCTCGGTCCGCGCATCCTGCGTACGGAGACCGCCGCGCTCGCCGCGATAGCCATCCTGCAATCACGCCTCGGCGACCTGTTGCAGCCTGCGTGAGCTGCGGACAGGCCACTCAAGCCTGCAGCGATTCCTCCGCGATCATCGACTCGACCTTCTCGAGGTCGGGTATAAGGGGAAACTCGTTGATCATGCGGACCTTGCACAGTACCGGCGCCGCCTCCGGCCAGCCGTCCGCGGAGTCGAGGCGCAGCACCTGGCGATTGACCCGGACGAGCTGCGGAAATCCCTGGGTAAGAATGCCGAAGTGGCCGCTCTTGACCCTGGCAACGATCGAATAGAACACGACGATGCGTGTGCGCCCAGTCGGTGCCGGAACATCCTTGCCCATCATGCCTTCGAACGAAACGACCGGCAGGGCGCGGCCGTTCCAGTTCACTGTACCAACCATCCACGCCTGCCCTCCCTGGGCGACATCGGATTTTCCGAATCGCACCACTTCGGCAACGCAGGCGCGCGGCACTATCAGCCGGTCTTCCGCCAGCGGTATGAGCAGACTGTACAGCTCTTCCGTATCTTCACTCATCCCAGCGTAATTCCCCGTTCCTCGAGCAGTCGTTGAATGGCGTCCAGCAACCGTGCATCCTGATAAGGCTTGCCAAGATAATCATTGACCCCGATCTCTATTGCGCGGGCGCGATGTTTGTCTCCGGCTCGCGAAGTGATCATGATGATGGGCACATCCGAAACGCGCTCATCGTTTCGCACATGTTTCGCAAATTCATAGCCGTCCATGCGCGGCATTTCAATATCGAGAAGGATGATGTCGGGCTTGTTATCCGACAATACGCTGATCGCGTCCAGTCCGTCTTTGGCAGCGACGACGCGCATGCCGTTTCGCTGCAGGAAACGCTCCATCACGCGGCGTACCGTGATCGAATCGTCGACAACCAGGGCGAGCGGTCGCTGATCGGCCGGCGTTGGCGCCGCCTTTTTCAGTTCGACTACCGGAGCACCTTTGCGTACCAGCGCGTTGACATCAAGGATCAGTACGATTCGTCCATCGCCGAGTATCGTTGCCCCTGAGATGCCGCGTATGCTCGAAAGCTGCGGACCAAGTGATTTCACGACGATCTCCTGGCTGGCAATCATTTCATCGGTCAGCAGCGCAGCCGAGTGATCGCCCGCCCGCACCAGGATCACCGGCACGAAACTGTCATCCTCCGGAAGCTTTGCCGACTGCCCACCCAGGTACATGCCCAAATGCCGGAAGCGGTAAGTCTGTTCCCCGTATTCGTAGCTCGGCTCGCTCTGGCTCAACATACGCTCGAGATCGGCGCGCGAGATGCGGGCTACGCCTTCGACGGTAGGCAGCGGGAGCGCGTAAACCTCCTCTCCGGTTCGAACGATCAGGGCCTGTGTAATCGCGAGTGTGAATGGCAGGCGAATCGTAAAGTTGGTGCCCTGCCCCGTGACAGAAGAGATTTGCAGCGACCCGCCGAGTTTCTTGATTTCGTTCGCAACGACATCCATGCCTACGCCGCGCCCGGCCGTCTGCGTGACAGCACTCGCCGTGCTGAATCCGGGCGTAAGAATAAGCTGCATTATCTCTTCGTCGGAAACTTTGCTCTCGGGTTTCAGCAAGCCTTTCTCGAATGCCTTGCGGCGAATTGCGGGCACGTTCAGGCCACTGCCGTCGTCCGCCACGTCGATCACCATTTCAGCGCCTTCGCGGTGCAACCTTATGGTTATCCGACCAGTCGCCGGCTTGCCGGCTGCCTGCCTGACTTCCGGCTTCTCGATACCGTGCACGACTGCATTGCGCATCATGTGTTCGAACGGCGGCAACATCTTGTCGAGCACCTGGCGGTCGAGTTCACCGGATGCACCCTCGACCGCAAGTTCCGCCCGCTTTCCCGATTCCACCGCGGCCTGCCTCACCAGCCGCGTCAGCCGCGGCACATGGCGCTGGAACGGAACCATGCGGGTGCGCATCAGGCCGTCCTGCAACTCGGCCGTAACGCGCTGTTGTTGCACAAGCAGCGTTTCCGCTTCGGATATCTGGCCGCGCAACAGGTCTTTCAGGCTGTTCAGGTCGTTTGCGGACTCGGCGAGAGCGCGCGACAGCTGCTGGATGTTCGAGTATCGATCGAGTTCCAGCGGATCGAAGTCCTGGGCAACCAGCGTTTCCTGGTGCCCGTGCATGATCTGCGCCTCCGTCTCGATCTCGAGTTTGCGCAACTGGTCCCGAAGTCGCGCCACCGTCTGTTCAAGCTCCTCGACGTGAAACTCGAAGGTCTTCACCTGCTGATTGAGGCGCGAGTGATAGATGCTGATTTCGCCCGCGGCATTCAACAGGTCCTCGAGGAGCTCCGCATCGATGCGCGCAAACTCCTGCCGTCCCTCGCCACCTCTCGATGGCAACGCGCGAAGCTCGGCCGACACCACCTGCTCCGCGGTGAGCGGCTCCCCGGTAACCGGAAGCATCGGCGCTTCGGGCTCGACCACGGGTATATCCGGCGGCCTGAACACCGGCGGTTCCGGCTGCTTCTCGGGAACCTGCGTCGGAATCCGTGTGGGGCT
>DATICC010000505.1:0-4725 GCA_035457045.1 Woeseiaceae bacterium
CAGTGCCTGCAAAGCCGCGTAGTCTGCGGCTACAGCCGCTGCATCTGCCGCGGTTGGTGCGCCGGAAGGGGCTGGAAGCGCCGGGCAGTTCGAAATGTAGTTCGTCGCGCCCGCTACGAAATTGTCATCCGCTATCGCCCGGAAACCGCCCGAAGTGTAAACCGCTGCCCGGTTGTTCGGATTGCGGTAGAAGAAGCCGCCTTCCGTCTCGCGCCGGCCCATGTTGCCGAATGCGTAGACTTCCTGCGATTCGGTGACCTGGATGGCGCTGTTGAAGAAAATGTTCCAGTTGTCGCGGGTCTCCGGCTGCCCCCAGATCTGCGCGTACGGTTGCCGTACACCACCCGCCCCAAGTGCAGTCGAGCCGTATACCTGGTCCGGGTTGCCGAAGGTGCCGATGGAGTCCGCGTCAGTCCGCTGTATGGAACGGCTGGTTGCGTCCTGTTCGCTCCACACGCCGGTGACGTTGAAGAAACCGTCCGGGCCGAGTGCAAAGCCGGCGTTGGCGGCGAGCTGGTACAGCGTGCCGTCGCCTTCCATGAATTCGCCGGTGCGCGCCTCAACCGTGAAGCCGTCCGCCGAATCATCGAGTACGAAGTTCATTACGCCTGCGATGGCATCCGAGCCGTACTGCGCCGCGGCGCCGTCACGCAGCACTTCCACCTGCTTGATCGACAGTGCGGGGATCGCAGAAAGGTCCGCACCCTGCGAACCTTCGTTCAGCGAGCTGCCAAGCTCGGCGATGACGCCGGAACGATGCCGTCGCTTGCCGTTCACCAGGATCAGCACGTTGTCCGGCGGCAGGCCGCGCAGCGTTGCCGGCCGTACCAGCGTCGCAGCGTCGTCAATCGAATGCGATTGCACGTTGTACGAAGGAACGGTGGTGCGCAACAACTCGTTCAGGTCGGTCGCGCCGATATTGACGAGCTCCTGGCCACCGATTACGTCGATGGGTACCGCCGAATCGGACGCACTGCGTTCAGCACGGCGTGTTCCGGTGGTGATGATTTCCTCAATCGATTCGTCTGCGGCAGGATCCTGTGCCAGCGCAACCGGTGACATCACCGGCATCGCGAACACAAGTGCAGCAGCAGGAATGAGGAACCTAAATACTTTAGGCGAACTGGACATTTGCTCTCTCCCCCATCTACATGGTGTCTTGCATTGTGAGTATCGAAGAATCACCGCGACGGCGATTCATACTTGTGCTTGATTGAACCACTGTCGCGCAGGAAAGGAAAGCTCGCCACGGGTCCTATATAACATTTTTTTTGGTTTCAGCCGGAACCGACTGTTGCAGAAATGAGACAATGCAGAGCGCGCCGCTATTGGCTTTCGTACTCGATTTCATCGAAAGAGCGACGTTTTTACGGCACTCCCGTGGTGCCGTTGCAACGTCCCTGACGGGCGTGCAACCTTGGCTGCGATCGGTGGTCCATTCGGTCAATTCGCGGAGGAATTCAACGCTTGCAATGTAAGTCAACCATCCTTGTTTCGATTGCGATCCAGCTCGGATTGACTGCAGCGTCTTTCGCGGCTTCGACGCAAACGGTAGAAGCAACGAAGCCGGAGACTGTCGTTACCGGGCACCGGTTGCTGGTTGCGACCTCCGCGGATATCGCCGGTGAATCCACCGCGGCGCAGATTGCGTCGGTATTGCCACCTGATGAAAACATCGAGTGGGAGATGTATGTGCCGCCGACCTACGATGCAAAAAGGCCGGCGGGGCTGCTGGTTTACGTCAGCCCCATACAGTCGGGCGAGATCCCGCGCGGCTGGAGCGAGGTGCTCGACCGGCACAATATCATCTGGATCGGGGCGAACCGCTCCGGCAACAGCGAACTCGTCGCCCGTCGCATTTTGCTTGCATTGCTCGCGACCACGGCCGCGCGAAAACACTACGCGATCGATGCGGAGCGCATTTACATCAGCGGGCTCTCGGGCGGCGGCAAGACCGCGAGCATGATCGCGACCGACCAGGCGCAGCTGTTCCGCGGCGCCATCTACAACTGCGGCGTCGAGGTGTGGGACACGGAAGAACCGGAACGTCTCGAGGACATGCGAAGGAATCGCTACGTCTTCGTCACCGGAACCTACGACCAGGCGCTCGAACCGACGAAGCGCGCTTACAGGGCATACCGGCGCGCCGGCGTGGAGAATTCAAAGCTCATGGTGATCCGGCACATGACGCACCGGAATCCCGATTCCTACGAGTTCGAGGAAGCGCTGCAGTACCTCGATGCACGCACGGTGCCAGACCCCTAGTGCACGGGCATTGCCGGTTGCAACATCCACGGCATTGACGGCCTTCAGTCGGCGCCTGCCGCTGCGGCCGCGCGGCTGTCTCGCCGGAAACGCGCAATGGCGGAGACGGACTCGAGTATCGCCATCAGGCTGGTGACCAGCACCACGACGTCGATGAATACCAGCAGCCAGTTGCCGTCACGGTAAAACTCGATCAGCTTGACGACCGCCGCCCAGGACGACATCAAAAGCACGAAGGCCATAGGGATCAGCGTGTAACGCGCCGGCCTGCCGAGTTTGATGAGCATCACCGAGATGGCGAGCAGGGTCATGCCCGCGAGGATCTGGTTGGTCGAGCCGAACAATGGCCAGATCACCAGCCCGCCGGCGCCGTCCGGTCCGCCGGCCCCGAAAGCCAGCAACATGCAGGCTGCCACGGCAACCAGCGTGGCCACGATGCCGTGGTTCAGGATCGGAAGGTGATAGATCTGGCCCCACTCCTGGATGATGTAGCGCTGCAGGCGCACGCCGGTGTCCATGGTCGTGCCGGCGAACAGCACCACCATCGTGGCGAGCAGCGTGGTCGAAAAGCCGATCGGCAGGCCGAAGCCCTGCGTGATCAGGTTGGCGCCGCCGGAAATGAACGCATCCGCACCGGCAGTACCGAATTTATCGTAGATCTGGTGCCAGATCTCGGGCGTTGCGGCCAGCGCCGCGCCGCTGACCGCAACCGTGGTGATGAGCGCCAGCGAGCCCTCACCCACGGCGCCGAGATAGCCGACGAAACGCGCATCGGGTTCCCTGTCGAGCTGTTTCGAGCTCGTGCCCGAGGACACGATGCCGTGAAATCCGGACACTGCACCGCAGGCAATGGTGACGAACAACAGCGGCACCATGGAAGGCGCATCCGCATCGACCAGCGTGTTGAACGCCGGGGCCGAAATATCCGGCATGACGAGGAACACCGCGCCATAGAGCAGGAACAGGCCGACGAACAGCTGCAGGCCGTTGATGAAATCCCGCGGCTGCAGCAGCATCCACACCGGCAGCATCGAGGCCGTCGCCGCGTAGATAAAAAGAATGACGATCCAGCCGGAAATCGTCGACAGCCCGAACAACTCCGGCAACTCCATCGGCACCACGCTGCCCGCGTACACGGACAGGTACAGGGCGATGACTCCGCCAAGTGACAGGGCCAGCAGGTTGAACTTGCGGTGCACCAGCTGCCCGATGACCAGGGCAACGAGAATCGCCGCCCAGGATGGCACGACAGCCGTTGGCGTTTCGACGAAGGCCCGTGCAATGACCACGCCGAAAACGGCATTCACCATCAAGAGCACCAGGAAAATGACGACCATGAACAGGGAACGGGTACGCTTGCCGATCACCACTTCCGAAAGTGCACCGATCGACTTGCCCTTGTGGCGGTTGCTCGCCCAGAGCGCGCCCGCATCGTGCACGCCGGCGAAGAAAATCGTGCCGAGCGTTACCCACAGCACCGCCGGCACCCAACCCCAGTAAACGGCGATCGCTGGACCTACGATGGGCGCGGCGCCGGCGACCGAAGTGAAGTGATGTCCCCAGAGCACGAACTTGTTGGTGGGTACGTAGTCGACGCCGTCATTGAACTCGTGCGCCGGGGTCACGAAGTCCGGATCGAGCCTGAATATTTTCTCGGCGATGAATTTCGAGTAGACGAACCAGCCGAAAGCCATGCCGGCGACGCCCATCAATACGATCAGAACAGACTGCATGACCTCTCCCCCCGGAATCGTTGCGGGCCAAGCTTATCCTGCGCATGGCCCCGGGCCAAATGTCCGCAAGCCGCGCAATCACCCCTGCGTGCAGTTCTCAGCCGGCACCGCCGTCGACGGTCTTGCCCAGCACGCGCCTGTTGAATCGCGCCATCAGCCACAGTACAGCGGCAACGACCGCAAGGAACAACAGCCAGCGGATTACGGTCGCCGGCAAGGACGCGACGGCTGCCGGCCACTCCATTGAATAGCCTGCGAGGCTGGCCGCCCTCTCGCTCATCCAGTGCCAGCCGCTGTGTGCCAGCAATGCGGACAATATGATCACCCCGAGGCGCTCCGGCATGACGAAACGAAACAGCAGATTGATCACCGGCACGACGAGCAGGATGACGAACAGCTGCCCGAACTCGACGCCGAGATTGAACGCGAGCAAGGACGTCACCAGGTGCGAGCCTGCGAATTGCAATGTCTCGCTCAGCGCGAAAGCAAAGCCGAAACCGTGCACCAGGCCGAACGCAAACGCGATCATCCAGCGACGCCGCAGATTGCCGGCGAGGATATTCTCGAGCGCCATGTAAACGATCGACGCGGCAATCAGCGTTTCGATCAGCGGCGGAAACCACGATACCGACGGCACGAATCCAAAGGCCGAAGACAAGAGCGTTATCGAATGTGCCACGGTGAACGATGTCACGATTACCACGAGCGGCCGGATGCGCCGCAGCGG
>DATICC010000506.1:0-4311 GCA_035457045.1 Woeseiaceae bacterium
TGGCTCGGGAATCGACGCACGCACCTGGTAGGTACGCGTAATCGGGTCGGCGCTGGGTGAAATCTCGCGGACCCGGGCATTGATCGTTTCAGCCGAGTCGCCAAGCGCTGCAATCTGCAATGCCGAATTACTGCGCAGCGCATCGATGCGGCTATCGGGCACGTCGAACACAGCTTCGAGTTCGCTCGGGCGCGCGACGTTCATGACCGGTTGACCGGCAGCAACCACGGACCCGGCTTCAGCCATCACTTCGGTCACAACGCCGTCGTGGTCGGAGCGCAGGGTCGTATAACTCAGGCGTTGCTCGCTGAGCCGCAGGTCAGCCGTTGCCTGCTCGACTCGTGACTGGCTGGTCTTTACCGCCGTCTGTTGCGTCAGGTAGGCGGCCCGGGTCGTCAGGCCACGCTCCAGCAGGTCGCGGTATCGCGCTTCCTCCGACAGTGCGCGATCGAGCTCCGCCTGTGCGGCATTGACCGCCGACTTCGCTGCATCGAGTCCCAGTTGCTGGTCGGTGTTGTCAATGGTCGCCAGCACGTCGCCGCGTTTGACCAGCGTACCAACGTCGACTGCGCGACGAGCAATCTTGCCGCTGACTTGGAAACTCAGGTCGGTTTCGTAACGCGAACGAATCTCGGCCGTGTACTGGCTCAATTGCAGGTTCGACACGTCGTCGACGACCATGGTGCGTACCAGGCGAGGCTCGGGCGCAACCGGCGCCTCCTCGGCACCGCAGCCGGCCAATGCTATGAGCAGCAACCCGGCCGCTGCCAGCACCATGATCCGATCGTCACCTTCCGAGCTGCGCAACAATTCTTGCAACATGTGGATTACCTTTCCGTGCCCTGCAGGCGGTTAAGAGGTGCATGAGTCAGGAACCAGTCATCGACCCGGTCGTGCCACGCTTCGCGCGAGAGCGGGTCCAGCAAAATGTCAAACTCGCTCATCGCGCGAAGCACGTCGACAAAATCGATGAGAAAGCTGTACTTCGCATCCGCGGCTGCAAGATTCGCCTCCAGCGCAGTATCCTGTGCGTCGATAAGCTCGGTAACTGACACCGCGCCACGACCATAGGCATCCGTTACCATGTTGAGGTTTTCTCCTGCAGCATCTGCCGCTACCTTGGACAAATCAATTGCAGGATACGAGGCAGCGGTCTGGTGCAGGGCAATTCGTACCCGTGCCTCGACGAAATCGGCGGCGGCGCTGCGATCGGCTTCCGATGCGCGCAGTTCGTTGCGGGCTTTCG
Organism: Woeseiaceae bacterium; assembly: GCA_035457045.1. Classification (GTDB taxonomy): domain Bacteria; phylum Pseudomonadota; class Gammaproteobacteria; order Steroidobacterales; family Woeseiaceae; genus JAKEGN01. Next base: position 1,247 of record DATICC010000506.1, read on the forward strand.
ATAGCTCGGCGCTGCGTTGACCGCCCGCGAACAATGGCCAGCTTGCCTGCAACGATACGCTCCAGGAATCATCATCTGGTGCGCCGGGCAGGGTACCGGAACCTGCGCCATACTCATCCAATGCGCTGGAGCTGCTCGTGACCAGCGCCAGGTCCGGCAGGTAGTAGGCGCGGCGCGCGGCAGTCACCGAACGCTGGCCGCTCATGACCAGTGAATTGCTTTGCGCAATTTCCGGGGCCTGCTGTAACGCTGCTTGCACGGCGTACTGCGTAAAAACTTCCCAGCCGGCCGGCGTATCGATGTAAGCCTGGGTGCGCGGACTCGACACCAGTGTCAACGGGCTGTCGATGCCCGATTCCACGGTATCGAAGGGTTGCGTTGCCGGCCGGTGCATGATTCGCATGAGATTGATTTCCGCCTGGTGCCGGCTGGACTCCGCGTTCAAAAGCGCCTGCTTGTCTCGCGCCAGTTCCGCGACCCAGCGCAGGTAATCGGAACGCTCGGAGAGGCCCACCTGTTCGCGCACACGCGAGGTTTCGAGATTTCGGCGAGTGTTCTCGACATTGCTGCGCCGGACCGATTCCAGTGACTTGGCGCGCAACAGATCGAGGTACGCCGTGGCCGCGGACTGCAACAAGTCGAGCGTGTCCTGCCGGTAGCCTTGCTGCGCGGCTTCGTGCAGGTATCGGGAAATGCTGTACGAGGCCCAGGCGCGCTCCGAGTAGACGATTTGCGATGCGGACACACTGCCAATGATCGAATCCTCCGCCTGCGTCAGCACCGTCGCGCGATCCGCATCGATGCGCGTTTTCGCCCCTGCAAGATCGACCTGCGGCAGCAGGTTGCTGCGTGCAATGCCGATTTCGTCGTTGCTGCTGTCCCGTCTCGCGCCGCTCGCGATCAACGCCGGATTGGCGTCGAGGGCAGCGTGCATTGCATCCAGCAGCGTCAGCTGCGGCAGGTCGCTTCCGACCCCGCCGTCCAGTTGTTCGGCGTCCGACAAAAACTCCCAGCTTGGCGAAAAACCGATCTGCTGCGCTACCCGCATGTTGATCGTGAAGCGCTGTTCGGTGGGGAAACTGACGTCGAACGTCGACGGATTCTCGCCGAGCGCAATGCGCTGAATCATCAGCACGATACGGCGCGCCAGGCGCTCGTTGTCGCGTTCGGCACCGCCGGCCGTCATGAGCAGTCCACTCCTGAGTTCGCTGTGGCCGATGAGCGAAAACGACGGCAGGCGGCGGGAGGCAAGCCCTTCTGCCAGCACACGCAATTCCGCATCGCTGAAGCGCAGCAACCCGGTGACGTAAACAGCATCCGCATCGGCTGGAATGCTTGCCAGCGCCGCGCCTGCACTGTTCCCGGTGCGCAAGATCGTGATCCGCGTGTTCAGTTCTGCAGCAAGACCCGCAGCTTTGTCGCCGAGTTCCGGCAAGGCATCGAGCAAGGCTTCGTCGACGAACGCAACCAGGTGCCCGAACCGGACAATCTTCTGAAATGCCCGCACATCGTTGCCTATGCCATGAAAATCGGCGACATAGGCAAAGTTGTTCCGTCCGCTAACGCCACTGGCCAACGGGAATCCCTGTAGCACCGGATCGATGACCATGGGTGCAATCACCGGTTTGGTGAGGACGCTGCGAGTCGCTGCCTGGTGCGAGCCGAGTATGCCGATAGGCAGGACGACATCCACATCGGGTTCGGCGAGGGCCCGGTCGATCGCCGCATCGACACCGCGTAGTGTCCAGTCACCGACATACCGTGGGTCCGTGACAAACTCTATGTCCACGGTGCCTGCAACGGTGTCGAGGACGGCTTGGCGAAAGAATTCGACAGACAGTACCTGACGGTCCGTCGGACCGTCGGTGATCACCGCAACCCGCATGCGCTCCGTCTGCGCGCCGGCGGCGGCACTCGCCAGCAACAATGCACACAGCATTGCACGCTGCAAGCAAACGCCGAATTGGTATCGGTTCATGTGGGTCCCTCTTTTTCAACGCTTCGATGCAAGCGGCGATGCTGACAACGCAGGCCAGCGATGCCTCGCCCGAGTGGAATGGCGACCGGTGTCCCGAAGAGACATGCTCGAGCAGACCGTCGCATTCGGGTTCTTTTTTGCCGCCTCCCCGTCGACAAAAATTGTATGCCCGGCACAGACCATTGCCTAGTAGCGGCATCGTATAAAAACGCCTGGTCAATGTACCTGTGACACTTGCAAACCGATTGCGAGTGATATGATAAATGTCCAACAACGGAATTCGCCCATGTCGCCCATAATCCGCATCGAGAGACTGAGCAAGACCTATGCCGACGGCTTTACGGCACTGAAGAACATCGATCTGGATGTCTTTCCGGGAGAGATCTTCGCCCTGCTCGGCCCTAACGGTGCGGGAAAGACGACGCTGATCAACATCATCTGCGGCATAGTCAATCCGGGCAGCGGCCGGATCACCGTTGACGGGCACGATGTCGTTCGAGACTTCCGGCATACCCGGTCGATGATCGGGCTGGTGCCCCAGGAGCTGTCGACCGACATGTTCGAGACGGTCTGGTCCACGGTGAGCTTCAGCCGCGGCCTGTTCGGCCATCCGGCCAATCCGCAGCATATCGAGCGGCTGCTCAGGTCGCTGTCTCTTTGGGACAGAAAAAACAATAAAATCATGACTTTATCTGGAGGGATGAAGCGCCGTGTACTGATCGCCAAGGCCCTCGCCCACGAACCGCGCATCCTGTTCCTGGATGAGCCGACGGCGGGCGTCGACGTCGAGCTCCGCAAGGACATGTGGCAGATCGTGCGTGACCTGCGTGAATCCGGTGTGACCATCATCCTGACGACGCACTACATCGAGGAGGCCGAGCAGATGGCCGACCGCGTCGGCGTCATCAACCATGGCGAAATCATACGCGTGCAGGAGAAACACGAACTGATGCGCGAACTGGGGCGAAAACAGCTCGTACTGCATTTGCACGAGCCGCTGGCGCGGGTGCCTGCATCGCTCGAATCCTACGAACTCGAACTCACGGACAGCGGCGCGCGGCTCGTGTATACCTATGAGACACGGGCG
>DATICC010000507.1:0-11202 GCA_035457045.1 Woeseiaceae bacterium
CGGCGCGGCCGTCTCGGTGGTCGCCTGGGCGTTCGCAACGCCGCCGCTGCTGCGTGTGATGTAAGACTGCCACTGGCTGGATCCGCCGTTGACGCCGGGTGACAACTGGGAAATTACGAAGCGAATGTTTGCGGCAGGCATGCCTTTCAAGCCCTGATCGAGATCGTTCGTCAGGCTGATGCTGACTGTGGGAGCGCCACCGCCGGCAGGCACGTCGACGTCAGTGACTTCGACATTGATCTTCTCTGCCGACGTCACCGGCACCGCGCCGCTCGGTCCCGGCGGTCCGGGAGGTCCGGGCGGCCCAGCCGATCCATCGTCGCCCGGCGCGCCGTCGGCGCCATCGCTGCCGCTGCAGCCGGCCGCGGTCAGTGCAATGAGAATGATTGCGATTACGGACTTGCGATGCGTGTTCAGTCTGCTCATTGTATTCCCTCGCTGTATCCGCAGCAGGCGCCGGGCAAGCATTATCTTTTTCGGGTACGCGACCCTGATTTGGCGCTTCAGACCATACACATTGAACGGCAAGGACAGCATCCGTAACACTACCTATGCGTTTCCTCCGGCCGGCCCACTACAAAGTTCCGGACGTCGTTGATAGGATGCCACAGTCCCCACGGCCACCGGAGAGCTTCAATGCAAAGAACCCGAAATCCGCTGCAGCCGGAACGCCTCATCCCGTTACTGCTTGCCTGGTTCCTCGTCCCTGTGGCCACCGCAGCTGTCGACGAAACCGTCAAGGACTGCAACGGCTGCCATGGCGATGGTGGCGTCAGTTCGGAGAGCGACGTGCCGACCATCGGCGGTGTGTCGCCGTTCGTGCTCGAGGAATATATGTTCGAATTCCGCGACGAAGCAAGACCCTGTCGCGAATCCAAATATCGCAGCGGCGACCTCGAGCGTCCGGCTACGGACATGTGTGCAATCGCCAAGGCATTGACTGAAGCGGAGATCACAGAGCTTGCCGAATACTATGCAGGCCTTGAGTTCGTCGCTGCGAAGCAGGACTTCGATGCGGCGCAGGCTGCAGAGGGCGCCAAGATACATCGCCGGGATTGCGAAAAATGCCACTCGGACGGCGGCAGCCTGGCCGATGACGACGCCGGCATGCTGGCGGGCCAGTGGATGCCATACCTCGAGCAGGTGTTCGCCGACTACGCGGCCGGCGATCGTGAAATGATGGAAGACAAGATGAAGGAGAAGATCGACGCGCTCGATGCTGCGTCGGTCTCGGCGCTCATTCACTATTACGGAAGCCTGCAATAACAACATCCGGCACTGCGGTGTGGGAGGGGCCGGCAGGACGCGGCCCGGCGATAGCGGAGGTCGATCATGGGCGGCGATAAGATTGAATCTGCCTCGAGCGAGGGGCGATGGCGCAAGCTGTGGAGGAAGCCGAGCAAATGGTTCATGCTCGGAATTCCGGTTGGCGGATACCTGCTGTTCCTTTTCGGAATCATCTTCTGGGGCGGGTTCAACACGGCGCTCGAGTTGTCCAATACCGAAACCTTTTGCATTTCCTGTCATGAAATGCGGGACAACGTCTACGAGGAGTACCAGCAGACCATACACTACAGCAATCGTACCGGTGTGCGCGCGGTATGCGGAGATTGCCACGTTCCGAAGGAATGGTTTGCCAAGGTGAAGCGCAAGATCCGGGCTTCGATGCACGAGCTCCCGCACTGGATGCTCGGCACCATCGACACACCGGAAAAATTCGACGCCCGGCGCCTGTACCTTGCCAATCGCGTCTGGACGGATATGAAGGGCACCGACTCGCGTGAATGCAAGAACTGCCATGAATTATCGCACATGGACCTGGAGCAGCAGGCGCGCAGTGCCCGGTCCAAACACACGGTCGAGCGGCAGGCCGAGCGAGGCGAGACCTGTATCGATTGCCACCAGGGAATTGCACATACGCTGCCCGAAGGCTGGGAAGAGCAATTCGATCAGCTGGCGGCGACCAAGGATCAGCCCGGCACGTGAGCAGTCCAGACCGGAGATTCCTCGATGCGCTGTTCAGTGCCATCGATTCCTCGGATGCTGTCCGCTTTGCCGATTTCCTCGCTGAGGATGCGCTGTTTCGCTTCGGTTCGGCACCACCGGTACACGGCAGGACCGCCATCAGGAACGCGGTCGCAGGATTTTTTTCCTCCATTGCCGGCTGCCGCCATACCGTACACAAAGTCTGGTCGGGTCCCGACACTCTGGTCTGCGAAGGCGAGGTCACCTACCGGCGCCTGGATGGCAGTGAAATCTCGCTGCCATTCGCCGATACTTTCGAGCGACGCGACAAACTGATCACCGGATACCGGATTTACATCGACATTGCTCCGCTTTATGCGAAGTGAAACGAGCGTCCGGATCAGGCCTGCGAAATATCCAGCAATGCGCGCAATACATCGCGGCGGCTGATCTGACCCACCAGCCGGTGATCCTTCATTACCGGAAAGCGGCGAAATCCTGAATCCAGGAATTTCTGCGCGAGGTCGATGATGCTCATTTCGGCATCAACGGTCTGCACACCGGTGCTCATGAAATCAGCCACAGGACCACCGCGATCGCTGTAATACCCGGCATTCAGCGCAACTTTCATGCAGTCGAGTTCTGACAGCATGCCTATGAGATCGCCGTGGTCGTCGACCACCGGTGCCCCGGCGATGCCGTGCGACACCAGTTCATGTATCGCGTCGAGCACGTCCATTTCAGACTTGAACGCGACGAGGTGCGCCGTCATGTAGTCGCGCACCCGTGCGGATTTCCTGGTCATTTCCGTGATTCCTCATCGCAGTTGCCGCCGCAAAGTTCACATCTCCCGCCACTCAAACCGCCGCAGCTGCCACGTACGGGCCTGCGGCCGGCGACCACTCCGACGGACATGGCGGCGATGACCGCGAGCAGGACGGCGAAGCTGAGAAGGACCGTGACGATCAATGTTGCAAGCATTGTCATATCGTCGGTCCCTCCGGGACAAACGCGGGCGTCACATGCTCGCTGAAGCCTGCCTCAGTGCGAACGAGGAACAGCGCGGCGATGCCTTGCGAGGTCGCCAGTTGCAGGCCTTCGTCGGGTCCGAGAACCATCAATGCCGTTGCCATGGCGTCCGCGTATGCGGCTGTGTCGGCGATCACCGTGACCGACGCCAGTGAGTGAGTTACCGGCCGGCCGGTACGCGTATCGATCGTGTGCGAGTAGCGCTGCTTGTCGAACTCGAAGAAGTTCCGGTAGTCGCCGGAGGTTGCTACGGCCCGATCCGTCATGTGCACGACGCTGTGCACCCGCCGCGCATCATCCAGCGGCTCCTCGATCGCCACTGCCCAGAGTTCCCTGGCAGCGTTATGGCCACGCATCCTGAGTTCCCCGCCGATTTCAACAAGGTAGTTTTCGATACCCTGTTCGTCGAGCAGCTCGGCGATGCGATCGACTGCATAACCTTTGGCATAGGCCGACAGGTCGATATACAGGTCCGGCAGGTTCTTGCGCATTGCCGGTTTCGCACAGTCCGTTTGCAGGTGCCCGTAACCGACACGTGCACGGGCCGCGTTGATCTGCTCATCGGACGGGGGTTTGACAGCCGTTCCGTCCGGCCCGAAACCCCATAAATTGACCAAGGGACCTACCGTGATGTCGAAAGCTCCGCCGGTCAGCGCGCTGATTGCCAGGGACTCCTCGACGCTGAGGCAGAATTCCGCAGAGACCGGCTGCCAGTCTGTCGACTCGCTGATGTTGAACAGGGAGAGCTCCGAATCGATGATGTAAGTGGACATCGTTCCTTCGATGCGCGCAAGCACGGCATCAATCTGCTGCTGCAGGAGTCCGGCGTCCGGCACGGGCTCATCCGCCGGCACCTTGATGCTGAACCGGGTGCCCATGGTAGAACCGTTCAGCTCGAGTACTGCCGGCTCGTTGCCGCAAGCCGACGGCAGCAGAGCAACGATTGCCAGGGTGACGTACGGCAGGTATCGCATTCAGCCTCCGAAGTCGTCCAGCAATATGCGATCCCGGGTTACGCCCAGGTCCTCGAGCATTTTGATCACGGCAGTGTTCATCATCGGCGGTCCGCAGAGGTAGTATTCGCAATCTTCCGGTGCCGGATGCCTGGCCAGGTATTCGTCGTGCAGGACCTTGTGGATGAAGCCGGTGTATCCGGTCCACGCGTCCTCCGGCTGTGGCTCGGACAGCGCAACGTGCCACGCGAAATTGCTGTTCTCATCGGCCAGGGCATCGAACTCCTCGACGTAGAACAATTCCTTGCGGCTCCTTGCACCGTACCAGAACGATATTTTTCGCTTCGTATGCAGACGCTTCAATTGGTCGAATATGTGCGCGCGCATTGGGGCCATGCCGGCGCCGCCCCCGATGAACACCATTTCATTTTGCGTATCGCGGGCAAAGAACTCACCGTAGGGCCCGGAGATCGTAACCCGGTCACCAGGCTTCAGGGAGAAAATATAGGACGACATGATGCCGGGCGGAATCGCGGCACCCGAGCCCGGCGGCGGCGTGGCGATGCGTACGTTCAGGCGAATAATCTCGCCCTCCAGCGGAAAGCTCGCCATCGAGTACGCGCGGCTCACGGATTTCGTCACGCGCGACTCGTAACGCCAAAGGCCGTGCCGATCCCATTCACCTCGAAACCTTTCGTCGATCTCGAACTCCGAGAACCGGACGATGTGCGGCGGGCATTCGATCTGGATGTAGCCACCGGCCCTGTAGTCCAGCAACTCGTCACGTGGCAGCCGCAATACGAGTTCCTTGATGAAACTCGCGACGTTCCGGTTCGAAACGACCGTGCATTCGAGCTTGCGAATGCCGAAGATTTCATCGGGCACGCGAATATGCATGTCCTGCTTGACGGTAACCTGGCAGGAAAGCCGCACATGGTCCTTGGCCTCGCGCTTGCTGACCAACGATGCTTCCGTAGGCAACAGGGCTCCGCCGCCATCGATGACCCGCACTCGGCACTGACCACAGGTTCCACCACCTCCGCAGGCCGATGGTACGAAGATTCCCGAGTCGGCGAGGCCGACCATCAGCTTTATGCCTACTGGCATCGTCAACCTGCGGTCATCGTTGACGGTGACAGTGACGCTGCCGCTGCTGACAAGCCGCGAGCGTGCAGCGAGTATGACGAAGACCAGCAACAGGATGATTGCCGTGAACAGGCCGACGCCGAGGCCGACTTCCAGGAACGTGGTATCGACGCTCACAACCGTATGCCCGAGAACGCCATGAAGCCGATCGACATCAGGCCCACGATGATGAAGGTGATACCGAGCCCTTGCAGTCCGTCCGGGACGTCGCTGTACTTGAGCTTCTCGCGAATACCGGCCAGTGCAACCAGCGCGAAGGCCCAGCCACTGCCGCTGCCCAAACCGTAAACGACACTCTCGGCGAAGCCATACTGGCGTTCGACCATGAACAATGTCCCGCCGAGAATGGCGCAGTTCACCGTGATGAGCGGCAGGAAGATACCCAGCGTGTTGTAGAGCTTTGGCACGTATCGATCGAGGGCCATTTCCAGGATCTGCACCAGGGCGGCAATGACCCCTATGTAGGTGACCAGGCCGAGGAATTCCAGGTCGACATCGGGCAGCCCTGCCCAGGCCAGTGCACCTTTCTGCAGGAGAAATTCGTGAATGAGATTGTTGGCCGGCACCGTGATCGTCTGCACGACGACCACGGCAACACCAAGCCCCAGCGCCGTTTCCACGCGCTTGGATATCGCAAGGAACGTGCACATGCCGAGAAAGAAGGACAGGGCGAGATTCTCGACGAAAGCCGCCTTGATGAAAAGATTGAACAGATCGGCGATCACAGCACGCCTGTCCGGTGAACTTCGTGGATCTGGTAGTCGGCGTGCTCGACCTGTTCGCGTTTCCAGGACCGGATGGCCCAGATCAGCAGCCCGATGATGAAGAATGCACTTGGCGGCAGCAGCATCAGCCCGTTGGCTTCATACCAGCCGCCGTCGGATACGAGTGGCAGGATTCGATAGCCGAGCAGCGTACCGCCGCCGAAGAGTTCGCGCAGCGTTGCGACGAATATCAGGATGGCGCTGTATCCAAGGCCGTTGCCCAGGCCATCGAGGAAACTGACGCCGACCGGGTTTTTCATGGCGAAGGCTTCGGCGCGGCCGAGCACGATGCAATTGGTGATGATCAGCCCGACGAACACCGAGAGCTGCTTGCTGGTTTCGAAAGCATAGGCGCGCAACAACTGGTCGACGACGATGACCAGCGTCGCAATGATCGTCATCTGCACGATGATCCGTATGCTATTGGGTATGCGCGAGCGAATGCTGCTGATGGTGGCATTGGACAGGGCCGTTACACTGGTCAACGCGGCACACATGAGCAGTGCGGGCATCAACGAAGTGGTCACCGCCAGCGCGGAACAGATTCCGAGTACTTGCAGGGTTACCGGGTTGTTGTCGACAAGGGGATCGACAAGAATTCGGCGTGTATCGCTCATGGCTGTTCCCCTGCGTTCTCCCGAAACTTCGCGAGGTACGGACCGAAACCGTCCGGCCCCACCCAGTAGTGGACCAGGTTGGTGACGCCGCGACCGGTGAGCGTAGCGCCTGCCAGTCCATCGACCTGGTATCGACTGTCGCTGGCGCCGCTCCTCGAAATGTCCACGACGGTGCCGCGAATTACCTCCAGGTAGAATTCGCCGTCCGCGCCGAAAAGTTTCTTGCCTTTCCACTTTGCGCGCCACGCCGGCCTGTCCACCTGGTCACCGAGGCCCGGGGTCTCCGCGTGACTGTAGAAACTCAGCCCGCGCACGGTATTGCCATCGGCTTCCAGCGACAGGTAACCGTACATGGTGGACCAGAGACCGGAACCGTACACCGGCAGGATGACCTGCTCGATCGCATTGCCCGAACGCACCAGGTACACCGGCGCGTAACGCGCGCGGCGACGGATGGACGCGATGTCCGATTCCTCCGGTATCCGGACGCCGAGGTCCGGATCGCTGGCGGCCGCCTCCGCATCGAATCCTTCCACGGCGGGCGAGTCGACGTAGTTCCCGGTCGACAGTTCGACCATGCGGGCCTCGATGGCCGCGAATGCCGTGGCCGGGTCGTCGCCCGAACGTGCCAGCCCGGCAACCTCCAGGATGATGCTCTGTCGATACTCCGCTTCGTTCTGCAGTTGTTTCGGCCTGAGCAATACGGCGGCGCCTGCAACCAGCAGGGAACAGACGAGGCTAAGGCTGATCGCAACGAGCAGCGTGTTCGAAACGCTGTCGCGTGATCGCCTGGTTGCCAAGGCTTCAACCATACCGCCGCCTCCGACGCCGCACGTTCGCCCGCACCACGAGGTAATCGATGATCGGCGCGAACACGTTGCCGAAAAGGATGGCCAGCATGATCCCCTCCGGATATGCTGGATTGAAAACGCGTATCACGAGCGTCAGTGCGCCAATCAGCAGCCCGAAGATCCATTTGCCGGCGTTGGTGCTGCAGGCGGTCACCGGGTCCGTTGCCATGAAAACCGCGCCGAAGGCGAAACCGCCGAGCACGATGTGCCATTGCCAGGGCATGGCGACCATCGGGTTGCTGCTGTCGACATAGCCGAGGGCGAGCGCGGGAATGATGAGCCCGGCGAAAACGCCTGCGATGATCCTCCAGGAGGCTATGCCGGTATAGATCAGCATGGCGGCGCCAAACAGGCAGGCGGCGGTTGAAGTTTCGCCGATCGATCCCTGCATCTGGCCGAAAAAGGCCTGGTTCCAGGTGAGGCCGCTGGCGATGACACCGTCCATGCCATCGATGGCGGCGACGCCGAGCGCCGTCGCGCCGCTGAACCCGTCGACGGTGGTCCAGACGGCGTCTCCGGATATCTGCGCAGGGTAGGCGAAGTACAGAAAAGCGCGTCCCACCAGCGCCGGATTCAGGAAATTCTTGCCGGTGCCGCCAAAAACTTCCTTGCCGATCACAACACCGAAACTGATGCCCAGGGCCACCTGCCAGAGTGGAATCGTGGCCGGCAGGATGAGGGCATAGAGCATCGAGGTAACGAAGAAGCCCTCGTTGATTTCGTGATTGCGTATGCCGGCAAACAGGATTTCCCAGAAACCGCCGGCCGCCATGGTGACGATGTAGATCGGCAGGAAATAGCTCAGTCCGAATACAAAATTGTCGTAGATGCTGCCCGGGTCATGGCCTGCACCGAGCAGCAGCAACAGGCTTTCCCGCCAGCCGCCGGCGCTGTCGATGCCAAGTGAGGCCATCGCAACATGGGCCTGGTAGCCGGTATTCCACATGCCGATGATTGCGCAGGGTGTTACCGCAAACACGACCAGGATCATTACGCGTTTCAGATCGATCGCATCGCGAACGTGCGGCGGGCCGCGCGTAAGGTCGGGAGGCGAGTACAGCAGGGTATCGACCATTTCGTAGAGCGCATGGAATTTCTCGAAGCGACCGCCGCGCCGGAACAGCGGTTCGAGGCCATCGAGGAAATTCCGCAGCCGCTTCATCAGGCGCCTGCCTCGATCTCGTCCAGCATTGCGCGCAGGTGAGGCCCGTACTCGTATTTTCCGTTGCAGACGAAAGAGCACAGGGCCAGGTCCTCTTCGTCCAGCTCCAGGCAGCCAAGCGCCTGCGCGGTGTCGCTGTCGCGCACCAGCAGCGCTTTCAGCAGCGGGGTCGGCAGGATATCGAGAGGCATGACGCGTTCGAAACTGCCGGTGGCAACCATCGCCCGCGGACTGCCATTCTGCGACGTCGTCAGCGCAAACGGACGGCGATGCAGCAAATGACCGGCGTAGGCGCGTAACGACGAATAGCGGCGTGCGCCGGGCCTCATCCACGCAAGGAACTCGCGCGGGCTGCCTTCCCCGAGCACGCTGACCTGCTGGTGGTAACGGCCGAGCCAGGCCGTCTGCTGCGCCGCGCGGTGTCCCGACAACACCGATCCGGAAATCACACGCAGCGCTCCGGGGCGCGTCTCGCCTCGCAACAGCTCCCTGATGTTTGCACCGTTCCGCGTACTGACCAGTTGCGGCGTGACGACCATGGGTCCGGCCAGCGAAATCACGCGCTCGACCGGCAGGCGACCGCTCAGGAACAGCTGGCCGATGGCGATGACGTCCTGGCAGCCGATGTGCCAGACCGTCGTCGATGGCCCGACCGGATGCAGGAAATGTATGTGTGTGCCGGCAAGGCCGGCGGGATGCGGGCCGGCGAATTCCACGTGAACGAACGAGTCCCCGTCAGGGCAGGGGATACCGCTGTTCGGTGCCGTGCAGACATAGGTCTTGTTGCTGGTCAGCTTCGCCACCAGGCGCAGGCCGGTTTCGAAAGCTTCGGCGGCGCGCGAGATGATGACAGCCGGATCCGGTGCGAGCGGGTTGGTATCGATGGCGGTGACGAATAGCGACGCCGGCGCGGAATCCGGCGCGGGCACACGGCCGAATGGACGGCAGCGAAGAGCTGTCCACAACCCGGAAGCAACCAGTATCTCGCGAATCCTCGTGGGATCGAGACTGTCGATCTCGCGAGCGTCGAAAGCCGGGAACGAGACCGCGTCGTCGCCGTCGAGGTCGATGACGACCGACTGCAGTACGCGGCGCTCGCCGCGATTGATGGCGCTGACAATACCGCTGCCCGGAGACGTAAAAGGAACGGCCGGATTTCGCTTGTCGGTATAAAGCGGTTGCCCGAGTTTGACCCGGTCACCGGCCTGCACCGCCATCGCCGGTTTGAGCCCGGGCGTATCCGCACCGAGCAGGGCAACGCTGCTGACCTCCGCGCCGGTCGATACGAGCTGCTGCGGTGCCCCGGCCAGCGGAATGTCCAGTCCCTTTCTGATTCTGATCAGCATCTGGTGCGTTGCGGGAGACTCATCCTGCGCTTGCCGGTCCGGATGGCAACGTCAGGCGGCCGTCGACCAGTACAGATAGAGCAGGCATGCACAAAGCCAGAGCGATCCCAGTGTGTGCACAGCCAGAGTGCTTTCAATCGCCCGCCGCATCCCATCGCGTTCGGCGATGCCGCGCCGGATCGCCGGCACGGCACGCGCGGTAGCGTAGAGCAACGCAAGCGGTATGACAGGCGTGAGCAGCGGCAGTGCGCCGCTCGCAGTAAGCCAGATGACGGCGACGACCGCGGCAAGGTGCAGCCCGGCATAGACCAGTGCCGTTCCGTTCAGTCCGATACGCACCGGCAGCGTGCGCTTTCCGCTTGCAGCATCCGGCCGTATATCCGGGACCTCATTGATCAGGAGGATTGCAGCGACCCAGGCACTGACGGGGAGCGAGAAGACCAACAGCTCGCTATTCAGGGCCGATCCCTGCAACCAGGCTGCCCCGCACACTGGAATCACGCCGAAAGCGATGCCGACCGCCGCCTCGCCGAGCCCACGGCTGCTGAGGCGGAATGGTCCCAGTGAATACAGGACACCGGGTACGACCCCGGCGAGGCCAAAGTAAAGAATCATCGTGCCCTTGAGCGCCAGCAGCAGGAGTCCGGCCGCAGTGGCGATCCCGAGCAGGCTGATGCCGAGCCGCGCCATCGCAGTGGAACTCAGGATGCCGGCCTGGATGAAACGGGAGCCGCCCGTATAAGGATAGATCCGGTCTTCATTCTGGCGATCCGTACCGCCCGCGTCGTCACCGACGTCGTTCAGGACATTGCTGCCGGCATGCACGCAGGCGGTTGCCAGCAAGGCCAGTGCGAACACTGTGAAATCGAACGTGCCGCCGGTGGCGAATCCCCAGGCGGTGCCGGCCAGCACCGGCAGTACGGAGGCCGGGAAGAACTTCGGCCGGGTGGCGTGAAAGAGTCGTTTGGCGACCGCGGCTATGGAGTCGCCCCTGAAATCTTCGGGCAAGGGACTGGCCGGGTGAACAGATTCCATTGGCATTCTTATCTCCCGTGGCAGTGCAACGCACTTCCGGTCGCCGTACGTGCAGTGCGGAACAATGTTCGAGTTATACCGAAATCGCCGCTGTTTGTAATGCCACGGAAATTACGAATCTTCGCCGCGCTGATCCTCGCGGTCGTGCCGCTTCGATTGGGCCGCCGCAACGATGCCGGCAACGGTCACTCCGACGATGACCAGCAGGGCCGGCAGGTGATGTGGTGATCCAATCTGGTGGGCCAGCTGCAGCAATGCAGGCGATCCGTCGGCAAGCGAATGTGCGGCTGCATCGGTGCCCGTTGCGGCAGTCAGTATCAGGGCTGTCAGTTTT
>DATICC010000508.1:0-6436 GCA_035457045.1 Woeseiaceae bacterium
AAGCCGACCTTCACGAACTGTACGAAATGGCGGTGCAGAACGTGGAACACGAAGTAGAGTTCCTGCAGGCCACTTTCGAGAGCATCCGCGGCCGCAAGGCATATCGCCTGCGCGAGGATTTCTGCGGTACAGCCAGTGCGTCCTGCCAATGGGTTCGGCAGGGCAAGGAATACCAGGCCATTGGTGTCGACATCGATCCTGCGGTACTGGACTGGGGCCGGCGCCATCGGGTGGCCCGTTTGCCCCCGGCCGACCAGGCACGCGTGCAATTGCTCGAATCCAACGTCATGACGGTTGAAACCGCCCCAGTCGATATGCTGGTTGCTTTCAACTTCAGTTATTTCACGTTCAAGACGCGAGACGTGTTGCGCAGCTATTTCCAGCGCGCACGTGAGGCCCTGAAGGATGATGGGCTGTTCTTCATCGACTTGTTCGGTGGCCCGGAGGCGCAGGAGGAAACCAAGGAAAAGACCAAGCACAAGGGCTTTACCTATATCTGGGACCAGGCCGAATTCCACCCGGTGACGAATTTCATTCGCTGCCACATTCATTTCAAGTTCCGAGACGGTTCGAAGATCAAAAAGGCATTCACCTACGAGTGGAGGCTGTGGTCGGCACCGGAACTCCGCGAGGTATTGCAGGAGGCCGGGTTTCGCAAGTCGACTCTGTATTGGGAAGGTGAGGACGAGGAAGGCGAGGGCAACGGCGTTTTCACGCCCGACGACAAGGGAGAGGCGGACCTGGCTTGGATAGCGTATATTGTCGCTGAAAAATAGTTGTAAATTTAGTAGCTTGCTTCGCTTACTGAATGTCCTGCTTAGATTCGTTTATTGAACATAACGCGAGCGACTTCCGTCGCTGAGCGCTTATAATCGCGGCTCGGGCAACGCGCGTCGGGCTGCCTGAAAACTGCGTTGTACGGATCGTTGGAGAGGTTGAACAAGACTGGCATGGCAAAGGACCTGGAAGTCGCGATTCTCTTCGCCGATGTCGTCGGAAGCACCCAGTTGTACGATCAGTTCGGTGACACCAAGGCGAGCGAGACCGTGGCGCTGTGCCTCGACGTCATGAAGGATGCCACGCGGCAGTTCAGCGGCAAGGTCATCAAGACCATCGGCGATGAGATCATGGCGACGTTTCCGACCGTTGACGACGCCATGGGCGCCGCCAGCCAGATGCAGAGCAGGATCAGCAGCGATGCCGAACGCAGCGGCACACATATTCCGGTCTCGATCCGGATCGGCTGCCACTTCGGGCCGGTGGTTCAGGAACAGAATGACATCTTCGGCGCGGCGGTGCACACGGCGAATCGCATGACGTCGCAGGCGAAGGCGAGGCAAATCGTTATTTCCGGCAGCACGGTCGATCGCATGAGCGACGAATGGCGCGCGCAAACGCGCCAGATCGATGTCGCGACCGTACGAGGCAGGCTGGATGAAGTCGCCTTGTTCGAACTGCTGTGGCAGCCGGACGAAGCGACCAGCATGTTGCCGACCATCGAATGGGAAAGCAAAGCCCGCAACGCGACCCGATTGACCTTGAGTTTTCGCGATCAGAAAGTCGTGGTCACGGACCAGAAGAAAAACGTCAACATGGGCCGCGCCGACGACAACGACCTGGTCGTCAAAGGAAATCTGATCTCGCGCATCCATGCGCGGGTCGAAAAGCGACGTGGCAAGTTCATACTCATCGACCAAAGCACCAACGGTACCTTCCTGCAGAACGCCAAGGGCGAGGAAGTATTCATACGCCGCGACAGCACGGAACTGGTCGGGCAGGGAATCATCGGCCTTGGCCGCGTCGCCAAGGCAGGCACGCCGCTCGCCATACATTTCGTCTGCGAAGAGTGATACGCCGGCCGCCGGCGCGCATGTCTCGATGCGTCGCAAAGCTGGCACCGCACCGGTGTGCCCTTCTCACTCGGAAAAAATTCCAACTCGCTCGAAGGACTAGCGGCACGATTCCACCGGCACGATGCCAGGCGGCGACGCGGCGTTATGCCTTTCGAGCGAATAAGTATTTTTTCTGAGCGAGAAAGGCATGGCGCGGCGGCGCCGGCGCAAGACACTTTTCCGATCATCGCGTCGCCTGCAGTGCAGGCTCCTACAGCGCAAGCCCAAACAAAGCCGCCGATGTGGCGAATGCCGTAGCGGCGTCAGCCGGCCCTTCGCAGCGCCTTGACGACCTGCTCGTGAGCTGACAACAATTCCGGCGGCAGGCGATCACCGAAGGCGTCCAGGTATTCCCGGACCGAAGCCATTTCCTCTTGCCACTGGTCTATATCCACCGCGAGCAGCTCGTCCAGGACCTCGGGCCTTATGTCGAGATCGCGGGTATCGATGTCCCCGGGCCGTGGCAGGAAGCCTATCGGTGTTTCCCGGGCGCCGATGCGATTTTCGCAGCGGTCGATGATCCAGCGCAGCACGCGCAGATTCTCACCGAACCCGGGCCACAGGAATTTCCCGGATTTGTCCTGGCGAAACCAGTTCACGTGAAAAATCCGGGGCAACCTGTCCGATTTTTCGGCGAACGACAGCCAGTGCGCCCAGTAGTCGCCGAAGTTGTAACCACAAAACGGCTTCATGGCCATCGGATCCCGGCGTATCACGCCTACGGCGCCGGTTGCCGCAGCCGTGGTCTCGGATGCAACACCTGCGCCAACCAGCACGCCGTGTCGCCAATCCCTGGCTTCATACACCAGCGGGGCGAGTTCCTTGCGCCGTCCGCCGAACACCAGGGCCGCGATCGGCACGCCTTCGGGCGCCTCTGCGAGCTGCGAATAGCTGGGATTCTTTTTTGCAGAGACGGTAAATCGCGAATTCGGGTGCGCCGCCGGACCATTGCCTGCCTCGTACTTGCGTCCTTGCCAGTCGAACGCCGGTGTCCCGACCTTCTTGTCCTCCCACCACGGCTGGTTGTCTTCGGTCAACGCGACGTTGGTGAAAATGGTGTCGCTGTGGATCATGTCGTACGCGTTCTTGTTTGTTTTCGCGTTCGTGCCCGGCACCACGCCGAAATACCCGGCTTCCGGGTTGATGGCGCGTAACACACCGTCCTTGTCGAGATGCAGCCAGGCGATGTCGTCGCCGAGCGTCCAGATCTTCCAGCCGGGCTGTGACGGCGGCGGGATGAGCATGGCGAGATTGGTCTTGCCGCAGGCCGACGGGAAGGCACAGGCGAGGTAGTGGATTTCGCCCTGCGGGTTTTCCACCCCGACGATCAGCATGTGTTCCGCCAGCCAGCCCTCGTCGCGGGCCTGCCAGCTTGCAATGCGCAGTGCATGACACTTCTTGCCCAGCAGGGCATTGCCACCGTATCCGGAGCCTATGCTTTGGATCAGCAGTTCCTCCGGGAAATGCATGATGAAACGCCTTTCCGGATCCAGATCGCCGATCGAATGCAGTCCCTTGACGAACTTGCCGTCCTGCTCGATGCGCTTCAATGCAGCGGTACCCATGCGGGTCATGATGCGCATGTTGACGACCACGTAGGGGCTGTCCGTGATTTCCACGCCGAGCCGGGAGTAAGGAGAGTCGATCGGGCCCATGCAGTAGGGCACGACGTACATCACCCGGCCCTGCATCGCCCCGTCGAACAGCTCGTCCATTTTCCGGTGAGCATCGGACGGGTCCATCCACAGATTGTTCGGTCCCGCATCTGTCTTGTCGGCGGTGCAGATATAGGTCAGGTGCTCCACCCTTGCGACGTCCGACGGGTTCGAGCGATGCAGGTAGCAGTGCGGGTAGTTCTGCGGATCCAGCGACACGAGGTCGCCGGAACGGGTCATCTCGTTTATCAGCCGCTTGTACTCGGCATCGCTGCCGGTACACCAGTGTATGTCTTCCGGCTGGGTCAGCCTTGCGACAGAGTCGACCCAGTCCTGAAGTGCGGCCAGTGATGACGTCATTCGATGTACTCTGAATTGGGTTGACGACCTGATGCCGGATATTGCGAAAGCCCCGGGCACGTCGTTTCGAGGGGCGCCATTATACCCATGAGACCGGAAAGTTCACCCCGGGCGCGGACTCGCTGCCAGGGCTTTCACATAAGGCTCGCAAAAAAAACCGCCGGGCCCCAAGCGAGGGGACCGGCGGTCAGCCTTGCTGTCCGCGCCCGGGGGAGGGGCGGGACAGAGTTTTCTTCAGGCGGCCTGGGTGTTGCCCGAGGCAGCGGTTGCGCGAGTCTGGGCGGCGGTCTTGCCCTGCGCTTTCGCTTTGCGCTTGCCCTTGGCGGTCGCAGTCTTGCGGGAATTTGTTTTCTTGACACTCGCTTTCTTTGCGGAATGACTTCTGCCGCGCAGTTCGGAGATCGTGCTCTTTACAACGTCGCGAACCTCGATGCCCGCATGGGCCACGATGCTCAGCGTGTCGCGCGCGTCGACGGCTATCCTCGACACGTTTTGAGGGATCAGGCGCAACTGTGTGCGGACCAGGTCACGCAGGTTGCGGGCGTCCGCCGCGGCTTTCAGGCGGTCGGCGACCGCATCGATCTGGTGTTCTACCAGCCGGGTCTGCTGGCGCAGCACCTGGTCGGCAGTCTTGTGTGAAATGGCCGTCAGTTTAAGTCCGAGTCCGGTAATGGTCTTTACCGGCTTCTTGCCAAGCGCGACGCGATCGGCGGCAAACTCGGTCCGCTGTCGGGCGCCCTTAACCAGGCGGGCATAACGACCGCGGGCCTGGTCGGCTATACGGCTCATGGTGTTCTCAAAATTCGGGTTCATCGGGTCTCTCCGTGGTGCAGTGCAGCAATTGTTGCAACGCACAATAATGGCAGTCAGGGAGTTTGTCAAGCGTCGCCCGGTGCTATGCCGTCAGGGCCCCGCCCGAGTCAGCGGCTGGCAGGGTCACCAGCACGTAGCCGAGCGACCCGATCAGTTTGACCGCATGGACAAAGCGGTCCAGCCGGAAGGAATTCATCGCTTTGACGAAACTGGCGAGATCGATCGGCGAGAACACGGTACCCTCGCGACCCTCGGTGGCAAGCTTGTCCAGCAGCTCTTCGTCGCCCTGGTCGATCAGCAGGACCACAGGTATGGTCGCCACCTGCGGATCGGAGCGAATTTGCTCCAGCAGGCGGAAGGAGGCCGAGTCGACTACCGAGAGGTCGAACAGCAACAGGTCAGGGGTCGGGGCGTTGGCATAGGGCTCCGCCTTGCGCAGGTAGCTGAGCACATCGGCACCGACCCCTACGGTTTGCAGGCGGCAGTGAGTACCGGCGGATTCGAGCGCGTTACGGATCACTCCGACGTTGCTGTAACAGTCCTCGACGAGTAGCAGATTGATGCGGTCTTTTTCGTTGTTCAGCACTGATGCCTCTGCCATTAAAAGGTCGTTGCCGCCAGATGGCGTTACAACTCCGGAAACTCATTGCAGCATTCATGCCAGCCATGCCATTCACGGTAAAGTGCTATAAATCAAAGACTTAAAATAGTTCCTTCGAAGCAATCCAGGATTGCAGCAGGGTTTGGTCGCGAAATACCGCGACTGACGCGATATATCGTGGCAGTCTAGGGCTCAAGCGCCCAGGGCCGAATAGCCCTCATCGATAGTCCGGGAGTCATGACCATATGTGGCGGGATCTGCTGGGCGTCCAGCAAACCAAGGCAGCACTGGCCGAACGTTTGCGTTTCCAGGACCTCGTGGCCGAGGTGTCGACCCGGCTGGTCACGTCCGCGGATGACGACGCGGGCGAGGCGCTGACCGGGTGCCTGCGCGATACCTGCCGTTACTTCGACACGGATCGTGCGACGCTCAACTGGTACAACGAGACGAAAACCTCGGCTGACCTCTTGTATTACTGGAACGAGTTCGGTCGTGCGCCGTACAGTCGCTTGCCACTCGAGAATTTCCCCTGGAGCGCGCCACAGATTCTCAGGGGCGAGCTGGTCAGCTATCGAATCGATGAGGAATTGCCCGAGATCGCGAATCGGGACAAGGCGACGCTGGTCGGTCTGGGTATCAAGTCGGTTGCACTGGTCCCCCTGATCGTCGCAGGGCAGGTGCACGGCACCTGTACGTTTTCGAATATCGGCAGGAGCAAGACCTGGTCCGCGACGGAAATGGCCGACCTCAAGGTACTGGCGGAGTTGTTCGGTAATGTGATCATTCGCCTTCGCGCACGCGAGGCGCTGACGACTGCCCTGGCAGAACTGGAAAGGGCGAAGGACCGCCTCGAAGCGGAAAACGTTTACCTGCGCGACGAAATTCGCTCGACTCACGGGTTTCATGAGCTGGTCGGCGAAAGCCCGGCACTGATTCGTTGCCTGCATGAGGTCGAAAAGGTGGCAAGCACCGGAACCACCGTGCTTATCCAGGGTGAAACGGGCACCGGCAAGGAACTCGTGTCGAGGCTGATCCACACCTTGAGCCCCCGGAGCGTCGGCCGCTTCGAGGCGGTCAACGTGAGCGCCCTGCCGGCGAACCTCTTCGAGGCCGAG
>DATICC010000509.1:0-7571 GCA_035457045.1 Woeseiaceae bacterium
GAAGACCAGTCGAGCATCGCAGCGGCCAGTTGCATGACGGGCAGCGGCATCGGAATTATCCACTTTCGTCGTCCCGCAGCTGCCGCGATGCGTGTAATCAGCTCGAACCAGGACAGTATTTCCGGACCGCCGAGGGGAAAAGTCCTGCCGATACTTGCTGGATCATCGAGAGCGGCGTCGAACGCCGATGCGACGTCCTCGACGTGTACCGGTGACACGAGCACCTGGCCACGCGCCGGGTTCCAGCCGGAATAGAAGCCGACGGCCGGCAACGGAGGATTGATCATGTCCCGGTACAACTGGGTTGCGAATTCCATCGCGCCGCGCGGATCGCCGAAGATCACCGACGGCCGGAACACCGTCACTGCCATGCCGCTGTTCCACGCATACTGCTCGGCGCGGTACTTGGTCCGTTGGTACGCCGTCCCGTTTGCCGAAACTCCGTTGGCGCTCATCAGGACCAGGCGCGGCACCCCGCAATCCCTGGCAATGTCGACGACCCGAACGAGTCCGTCGTACTGCAATGCTTCGAACGTAATGCCTCGTCGCGGCACCTCGCGCAGTATGCCGACGTTGTAAATCACTGCATCGGCATCCCTGACGGTTCCTTCGATCGCGTCGCGCGAGCCTAGGTCGCCGCGGACGATCCGGCAGTCTTGCGGAAATTTCAGTTTGGATTCGCTGCCCGGGCGGACCAGCAGGGACAGGGTCCGCCCGTGAGCATGTATCGCATCGACCAGGTAGCGGCCGACGAATCCCGTTCCACCGATCAGGGCAATTCGCATCTCAGGCTGTCCGGGCTGGGCTCAGCAGCAGGGTAGCACCGGAGGGCAACGGTTGTGATGCCTGCGCGGCCCAAGGTGACGGCGGGCGCAGCACGGGACACCGGTGTCAGCCCGTTTGGGCCGCCGCCCGCCGATGGCCGCCATCGCCACGCCGCACGAGGGCCTTTTTTCTCTTACATTATCGGTGCATTCCGGGACTATATGCACTGAATCAACGGGATAGCGCGGAGCCGAAACACTGACCAACTGCTCAGCTTCGAAAACCATTGACACCGGTGTCATCACCTGTGGTATTTTCCCTTTTACGCTGCGGCGAACGCGCCGCAGCCCATTGCCAGTCAATGTAAGAGGGGGAGACGTGATGAGTACCTTTACGCAGGCCGATGCGTCCGCGTTCGGCCGGATCATTCCGGCACTGATCGCAGCACTGATAGGCGCGATCGGCAGCAGTGGCGCCAGCGCCCAGGATGCTGACGGTACGGTCGAGGAAGTGGTGGTAACCGGCTATCGCAACAGCCTGAGGACTTCACTCAGCCAGAAGCGGGATTCTACCGGCGCCGTCGATGTCATCGTCGCCGAGGACATTGCGGACTTTCCCGACCTGAACCTTGCCGAAGCACTGCAACGCATACCCGGCGTGGCGATCACCCGCGCCGGCGGCGAAGGCCGCCAGGTGACCGTGCGCGGCCTCGGACCGGCATTCACCACCACCCGCATCAACGGCATGGAAGCGCTCTCCACGGCCGGTTTCACCGATGCCCTGGGCGGTAACAACCGCACGCGCGGTTTCGATTTCAATTCCTTCGATTCGGAGCTGTTCAACCGTCTCGCCATCAACAAGACCTCGGCGGCAGAGTTGCAGGAAGGCGGCCTTGGCGCGACGTTGGATCTGCAGACGGCACAGCCCTTCGATTTCGACGGCCTGACCTTCGCCGTCTCCGGACAACTGGGCTACAACGACCTGTCGGACGAAACCGATCCGAGGGGTGCGCTCCTGATCAGCAACACCTTCGCCGACGGAAAATTCGGCGCCCTGTTCTCGATCGCAACCAGCCAGCGCAACATCAGCGACGAGGGCAGCAGTACGGTGCGCTGGTCGACGTCCGAGAATTTCGGTTCGGTGGACGGTGTCGTTCTCGATCCGCTGCTGGCGCCGACCCACGAAGTCAACGTTGCCTGGCATCCGCGCATACCGCGCTACGACTCATACGTGCAGGACACCGATCGCCTGGGCCTGAGCGGCTCGCTGCAGTTCCGTCCCGGCGACAACACGGAAATCAGCCTGGATGCCCTGATGTCGCAAAGCGAGACGACACGCGACGAGGCCTTCATGCAAGGCGCACTGAACAATGCAACCGCGGTTACGGCCACCAACATCACCAACTACACGATCGTTAACGACGCTATCGTTGCTGCGGACCTGACGAACGCGCGCATCCTCTCAGAGCGCCGCCACGACGAACTCGAGGTCGACTTCAGCCAGTATGTGCTGTCATTCGATCATTCCTTCACCGAGGCTTTCCGGGTGGATGCAATGGCCGGCACGGCGGAATCGGAGTTCGACAACCCGGTGCAGCGTTACGTGATCCTGCAGAAGGACGCGGCCACGTACAGCTACGACATGCGGGGCTCCGACGGTGCCATTTTCAACTGGGGCCCGGCAGCCAGCGATCCGAACGGCTGGATCGTGTCCAACCTCCGCAAGCGCGAACCGTATACCAAGAACACCATCGACTACGCGGAGTTGAGCGCGGCATTCGACTTCAGCGACAACTTCACATTGAAGGGCGGCATCAGCCAGCGCACCTACGACTTCGAAACCACCCAGGCCTTCATGGCCAATGAGGGCAACAACGGCGTGGTCGGGATACTCGATCCCAGCCACCTGGTGAATTACGACGCCGGTGCACTCGGGTCCTGGGTAGCGCCGAACATGGACGTGTTCGACAGCCAGTACGGTTTCTACGACGATTCCGGTGTCTTCATGACCAGCACCGATTTCCGGCTGCAGGACACTTTCACGGTCGAAGAGGAGACGCTCGCCTATTTCCTGCAACTCGATTTCGCCTTCGATACTGCGATGCCGATACGCGGCAACGTCGGTGCCCGGTATTTCGATACGGACCAGAATTCGACCGGTATCGCCAGCCTCGCTGCCGGCACGATTTCCGCCGACGTGAATTACAACGACACCCTGCCATCGTTGAACCTGGTCATGGAACTGACCGACGACCTGCTGCTGCGCTTCGGCTACGCGGAAGTCATCGCCAGGCCCGGCATGGCCCTGTTGCGCCCGGTTGCATCGGTATCCGTGGCGGGCAGCAACCGTACCGTGAACGGCAACAACCCGGGCCTCGGGCCGACTTTCGCCGACGCCTATGACCTCGGTATCGAATGGTATTTCGCCGAAGATTCACTGCTCGGCCTCGGCGTGTTCCGCAAGGACATCAGTACCTTCATCCAGACTATTGCGCAGAACATTCCGTACACGTCCACGGGCCTGCCGATCCAGCAGGCCATCGACGCTTGCAACGCCAGCGCCTTTGGTTACGGTCCGGATTGCAACGAGAATCTCGACTGGAACGTCAATGCCCCGGGTAACAGCCCTGGCGGCACGCTGGATGGATTCGAGATCAGTTACCAGCAGCCGTTCGTGTTCCTGCCGGGTATCTTCAGCAACTTCGGCGCAATCCTGAATTACACCTATGTCGATGCAAAGATTGATTACCTCGGTGTGGTCGGCGGCGTGACGACTGTGGTACGTCCGGATGAGTCGCTGACCGACCTCTCGGAAAACACCAGCAACCTGACGCTCTATTACGAAGATGAACGGCTGCATGCCCGCGTGTCGGTTGCGGACCGCGACGACTACCTGACCAACGTACCGGGCCGCAACGGCACCTACGTCGAGAGAACCCGTGGAACGACCAACGTGGATTTCTCGGCCGGCTTCCAGCTTACGGACAGCGTTCGACTGACCTTCGAGGCGTTGAACCTTACGAACGAAGCTGAAAACCAGAGACTGGATGCAACGACTGCTCCCGCCGACGTCGTGTCCTACTACCACGAAACCGGCCGGCAGTTTTACCTGGGGGCGCGCTTCAGCTACTAGCGCCCTGACCTGACCGGTACTCAGTCCGGGTTCGAGCGGAACAGCTCCTGCCAGAGCCGCTCGAGGTCCTTCGCGACCTCGGGCGGCGGCTCGCCGATCAGCGTCGACGTGCCGTCCTGATAGACCAGGCCGTACACGAGGTCCTGCCGCGCCGAATACAGGAACACAGTGTTGTTTTCGTAGCAGTCGTGGTTCTTGCAGCAGTATCCCCGCAGGTATTCCGCACCGGCCACGACCACGTAGGTGTTTTCGGAGCTCGGCCCGTCGAGTTCCTTCAGCCATTGTTCCTCGATCAACGGGCCCAACGCCCTGTAATACGCCGCCTTTGCCCCGGGATACATGAGGATTCCCGACGCGCTCAGCTCGTGCAGCTCGTATTGCCGTTGCGGTTCCGCCGGCGCAGTCGCTCGCGCGGGAGCTCCGGCACAGCGATAGAACCTGAGCCCTGCTACGGGCGAACCGTCGGCCTGGGCGGCACCGCTGTCATCTTCGATCGTGAGGTACAGGCCGGAATCGTCCTGGTACAGCAGCCACAGCATCTGCTTCCCGCCCGGCAGTTCGGCGAGCAGCGCCGCGAGGAAGTTTTCGGGCGGCGAGTTGCCGAACCAGCCATGGGCGATATCTGCGCTGCCGCTGGCGATGCGCGTGCCGCCGCTCCTGAACTCGAGTGATTCGGCAAGCACTGTCGCTGTCGCCGATTGCGGATTGGCGCAATCGACCTGGTAGGCGCCCCCGTAAGCCGCAAGAAATTCATTGTCGACCGCGGCCTGTACGGGCAATGTCGGGGCCATAACCAAGAATGCCGAAACGGCAGGAACGAAACGTCGGAACTTGTTCATGCAGAGATCTCCGGAACCGCTCGACTCTACAAATGGCATGCTCAGGACTCCGCTTCAGCCGGATTGCGGTAGGTCGGAGGCGGCATGTTCTCACCGGCGACAAAACTGCGCCAGCGACCGACGGCCGCAGCATCGAAACGATTGTTGCGGATGAGCTCGTCACCGAAGGCCTCGAAATCCGCCGCAAGCGCCGACGGTTTCGCTGCCCACCAGGCGCGCATGCCGGGGTGTGAGAGCCACCAGCCAATGGCCGCCTCCCACCGTGCCCAGACGGCCGGCGGAAGCGTCTTGTCCAGCGACTGGTGATACATGAACTCCGCAGCACCGAACATTTCGTAAAGCGCCCAGGAGAATCGCAGCCGTTCCGCGGGCAACAGTCTGCCGGGATCCTCGGCGCCCACCATGAACAGGCGGTGCAATTCCGCATCCGCCGCCAGCCGTGATTGCAAGGTACTCATGCGATCGAGGAGACGTGCATAATTTTCCGCACGCAGGGACTGCGTGTTCTGCCGCAGCTGGTAAGCGAGATAGATCAGCGAGATGACGACAAAGATGCCGCCGACGAACTCACCGAGTTTGGCAAGGGTATCGAGGTCCATGCATGCCTCCGGTCACTGGAACTCAGCTGCTTCCATGGCAATGATAGCCCACACCAAAGACCCTGTTGGGTGCGCTGACGCGACGCCGCTCGATTACATCCTGAAGAATGCCGTCAGGGCGATGCCTATGAACGTGGCAATCGCGTATCCGAAGATCCCGACCAGGATGCCCGGCGCAACCAGCGGTTGCCAGCCTTTGCTGGCTGCCAGCGCGGCGGCCGTGGGCGGACCCAGGATGCAGGCGTTCGAAGCGATCATGACCTCGGCAAGATCGAGCTTCAGCAACTTGCCGACGACGACCAGCAGGACCAGGTGCACCAGAACCATGACGATGATGAACAGAAGTATCGGGAATGCGGCCCCGAGCACTTCACCGAGGTTCGCGCCGGCCCCGATGCACACGAAAAATACATACATGAACAGCGTGCCCAGCTCGAATTCCGAGGACACTTTGCTCACGGCGGGTTTGGCGAAATTGGCGACGAGCAGGCTGACTGCCGTGACCATCAATATGAAATGCGATTGCATGTCGAGCCATGCAGTCAGCCCGGCACTGATGGCGCAGACGACAAGGCTCACCGCCAGACCGTTTGCCAATCCTGCAAGATTGAGCGGTTGCGCCTGCTGCGCGTGTTTTACGCCCGGATCGCTCGCAATGTTGCTCCCATCCTGCGCGATGAATTTCGAAGGCAGGGCAGACCGGATGAAGCGAATAGCCGGCATCAGCATCAACACTATGAGGAAAAACACGGCGCCTACCGCATCGGCCGCGAGGCCGGCGACATAGATGGACGAGTCCCTGATGCCGACTGCTTCCGCCGTTGCAACGAAGTTGACCGAACCGCCGATGTAGCTGGCCGTGATGGTGCCCGCAATTTCAGCTTCCAGCGGCCCCAGGTCGATCAACCAGACGCCGGCCAGGCAGCCCGCGACGGTCGCCGCGGCAGCCAAAAGGAACGCGACGAACATAGGACCTGATTCCTTGAAGATGGTCCTGAAGTCGGCGCGCAGCAGCAACAAGGGTATCGCCATCGGCACGAGCAGGCCCGCCACCGTGTCGTACACAGGGGCCGCGTGGGGAATGATCCCGGCGTTCGCCACAGCCATGGCGATCGCGATAAGGAGCAGAGGCCCGCCCAGTTTCTGGCCAAGCGGGCGCGTCTCCGCCCACAGGCCGAAAGCGACGATGAGCATGATCACCGCGCCCAGGGCAAAAGTTTGATCGGCATCAATCAGCGGCATCGCTCAAGCATAAAGGGGTCGAACCGATTATTCTCGCGAGAAAATCGGTCCGACCCCTTTTAATTTTTGCTATCGCAGAACCGGGCTACTCAAAACTCGCGCCAACAGACAGCCCGTAGATCCTCGGCCGAATGATGCCCAGATCGACCAGGCCGGTGACCGGCGTATTCGCAGAGCCGACGGACGTGATGCCCATTTCATCGGTCACGTTCTTGCCGTAGACCTCGAAGGTCCAGCGCCCGGTGTTGAGGCCAGCGCGGAGATTCAAGGTCGTATGGCTGTCGACTTCACTCAGGCTGCCGTCAGACTCTCTCGCTTCGAAATCGTACGGCCGCTTTCCCGTGTATCCGAGCGTGCCGCCAACGTACGCAGTTGAATCGCCTCGGGTCGCCCATTCGTAGTCCGCGGTCAGGCCGAAACTCCATTCGGGAACCGCGACCAGCGGATCGCCGTCCAGGCCCCCGATTTCGGTGTCCTCCGTCAAGTAGGCATCCGTGTACGCTCCGTTGAAGGAGGCCACAAAGCCATCCGCTGGAAACCAGCTGGCGGTGAACTCGGCGCCCTTGCTGACGGCCTTGCCGCCGTTCGCATTGACGCCAAAGCCGTTCACGGTTGCGAACAACTGAATATCGTCCCAGTCGAGGTAATAGGTCGCGATGTCCAGTGCAAACAGCCCGTCGCCCAGTTCCGATTTCCAGCCCAGCTCGTAATTGGTCAGGCTGTCCGAATCATAAGATGCAGGTGTGCCGAGCGGCGCTCCCGGCGGCAGCACGTTCGGTCCGCCAGGGCGAAAGCCGGTCGCAACCCGCAGATAAACGGAGTTGCTTTCGTTGAATTCGAAGCGCGGCGAGAAGGACCAGGTAAACGGGGACTCCGACGACGACCCTGTGATCGTCAGCAGTGAGCCACCTGCCAGCGGACCGTCGGTATTCTGAACCGCCGATTGGTCGTTGTTACTCTGGCGCGCGCCGAAGGACAGTTCAAATTTGTCCGT